>JBKHIN010000238.1:0-5149 GCA_046538635.1 Alphaproteobacteria bacterium | reverse complement strand
CCCGCCGGTCGCGCGACGGGAGAGAATGTTCTCGCCGGCTGGCGCTATTGCGCCGCGTCCGCCGCTCCGGAAACCGGGCGCCGCACGTCCACGGGCCCCAGATCGAGTTCGCGCAGACCCGCCTCGACCTTGGCGGCATCGCCGACCACGATCCAGACCATGCGGTCCGGGTGCAGCACCTCCCCGGCGGCCGCCTCCACCGTTTCGGGCGTCACCTGCGCATATTTTTCCGGCAGGCTGGGCACATAGTCGTCCGGGCGGCCGAAGCGCTTGTTGGACTCAAGGCTGTTGAGCACGGCGTTCGCCGTCTCGAACCGGCCCGGCAGCGAGCGGACATTATTGTTCCGTACACGGGTGACCTCGGCCCCGGTCGCGGGCCGCTCGCCCTGATAGGCGTTCAGCTCCCGCTGAATCTCCCGGATGGAGTCGATGGTCTTGTCGCTCTGCACCGGCGCATAGACCACGAAGGGCCGCTGTCCCCGCGCATCGAAGAGGATGGTTCTGGCGCCATAGGCCCAGCCCTTGTCCTCGCGCAGGTTCATGTTCAGCCGCGCGGTGAAGGTGCCGCCCAGCACGTCGTTCATGGTCTCGATGGAGAGATTGTTCTCCGCTCCGGTGGGCGGCGCCAGATGGCCCGACATGATCACGCTTTGCGGCGAGCCCGGACGGTCGATGAGGATTACCCGGCCGGTTTCGGGCAGGTCCACCTCTTCCACATTCTTGGAGGGCGCTTCGCCGCCGGAAGCCTGCCAGTCGCCGAACGCTTCCTCCAGCAGCGGCTTGATCTCCGCCATCGTCGTGTCGCCCGCCACGAAGATCGTCGCGTTGTCCGGGCGCAGCCACTTCGAATGGAACGCGGTCAGATCGCCGCGGCTCATGGACTTCGCCGAGTCCTCCGTGCCCGACCCGGTGAAGGGAATGCCGTAGGCATGGTCCTCTCCGTAGAGCAGGGGCGGCAGGGTGCGGATGGCGATGTTCACCGGTTGCGACTTTTCCTGGGAAATGCGGGCCAGAAGCTGCGGCCGGTAGCGCTCGATCTCGTCCCCGGCGAAGGCCGGGTTGCGCACCACGTCGGCCATCAGCTCCACCGACGGGGCCAGCTTTGCCTTCAGCGCCGACATGGTCACCGTGGAGGTGTCCAGCGTGGAATCGGTGTTGAGCCGGGCGCCCAGCCGCTCCAGTTCCGCCGAAATTTCGAGGGCGGAGCGGGTTTGCGTACCCTCGTCCAGCATCTCCATGGTGAAATTGGCCGCGCCCAGCTTGCCGCCGTGATCGGCCGCATATCCGGCGTCGAACTGCACGGACATGTTGACCACCGGCACGGCATGGCGTTCCGCCAGCACGATTTCCATGCCGTTGGACAATTGATCCCGCTGAATGTCGGGGAACGAGAGATCGGGCAGGCCGCTGACCCCCGGCATTTCGGAGCGGTTCAGGTCCGTCTCGACCGTCTTATAGTCCGGGAACGGATTAACGGTAAGCTGGTAGAACCCGTTGGAGAGCCAGCGGCGTGAGGTTTCCAGAACTTCCTGCGGGGCCGCCTCGTTCAGCCAGCGCATCTTTTTGGTGATGAAGCCCGGGTCCTCGGCATAGACTTCGCCGGCGGCGAGCGTTACCGCCTTGCCGCTGAAGCCGCCCACCTGTTCGAGGCCGCGGATGGTCTGCGCGGTGAGCCGGGTGGACGCCCGTTCGAGTTCGTCCCCCGTCGGACCTTCCTCCAGGAAACGTTCGATCTCGGCGTTCAGGACGTCTTCCACCTCCTCGCGGTCCGCATCCGGTTTGAGCGTGATCTGAAATCCGAGCACGCTCGAAAGCTCCAGCTCGAACAGGAAGCTGTCCACCTCGGTCGCCAGTTGCCGGTCATAGACCAGCGATTTGTGAAGGCGGGAATTCTTGCCTTCCGCCAGCACGGCCTGGGTCAGACGCAGCAGGGCCGTGTCCTGCGCGGTGCGCCCCGGCACCGGCCACAGCCGGTAAATGCGCGTATGGGGCACCCGGTCCTCCATCACCTCGAAGGTGTCGGTTTCCTTCACCGGGATCATGTCGTCCAGACGCTGCACCGGCGGGCCCGATTCGATGTCGCCGAAATATTTCTCCATCAGCGGGCGGGCAGTTTCCGCGTCGATGTCCCCGGCCAGCACGACCACCGCGTTGGCCGCGCCGTAATAGTCCTTGAACCACTGATGGACGTCCTCCAGCGTCGCCGCGTTCAGGTCTTCCATGGAGCCGATGGGCGAATGCCGGTAGGGGTGGCCCGGCGGGAACAGGCCTTCGAGGATGGGGTAGAATACCCGGCCATAGGGCTGGTTGTCGCCCTGGCGCTTTTCGTTCTGCACCACGCCGCGCTGGTTATCGAGCTTTTCCTGGGTGACCGCGCCCAGAAGATGGCCCATGCGGTCGGACTCCAGCCAGAGCACCAGGTCGAGGGCGGGCGTGGGCACGTTCTGGAAATAGTTGGTGCGGTCGAAATTGGTGGTGCCGTTGTAGCCCGTGGCGCCCACATTCTCCAGCGGCCGGAAATATTCGTCATCGTGGTTTTCCGAGCCGTTGAACATGAGATGTTCGAACAGGTGGGCGAAGCCCGTCTTGCCCTCCGGCTCGTTCCTGGAGCCGACGTGATACCAGACGGCCACCGCCACGATGGGGGCCTTGCGGTCCTCGTGCACGACCACGGTCAGGCCGTTGTCGAGGGTGAATTTCTCATACGGGATGGAGATGTCCGGATCGCCGGAACCGGCCGTTTCCTTGGCCGCCGGTTCCGTTTTGGCGGCCGTTTCGGTTGCCGCCCCGGGCTTGTCCGCGCCGCCTCCCTTGTCTCCGTTTTCGTTCCGCGGCGCCTCGGAACAGGCGGCCAGCAGCATGCCGAGGCCGAGAACGGCCGGCAGGATTCGCAGATTCATGGGTGGATCCCCTCTCATTCGTTCCCTCTTGCGCGGCGCGGCGGGACAGCAAGCGCCGCCAAACGCGTCTGATTGTCCGTCCCGCCTCTGGCGCGTGCGTTTCCCGGACGTATCGTGTTGCGCCGGGCCGGGGCGTAGAACAGCCTTCAGCTTATTCCGGCCGAAGGAAGGATGAAATGAAAAGACTGTAATCGAAAGGGCCCCGGCCGCGGATGGCCGGGGCGGGACGGGAATCAATACCGGTAATGGTCCGGCTTGTAGGGGCCGTCCACGGGCACGCCGATATATTCGGCCTGGTCCTTGGACAGTTCCGTCAGCTTCGCGCCCAGCTTGCCCAGATGCAGGCGCGCGACTTTTTCATCCAGATGCTTGGGCAGCACGAACACCTTGTGCTCGTACTTCTTGTGATGCTGCCAGAGCTCGATCTGCGCCAGCACCTGGTTGGTGAAGGAGGCGCTCATCACGAAGCTGGGATGGCCGGTGGCGCAGCCCAGATTCACCAAACGGCCCTCCGCCAGCAAAATGATGCGCTTGCCGTCCGGAAACTCGATCTCGTCCACCTGCGGCTTGACATTGTGCCAGGTGAAATTGCGCAGCGCGGAGACCTGAATCTCGGAATCGAAATGGCCGATATTGCTGACGATGGCCCGGTCCTTCATGCTGCGCATGTGATCGACGGTGAGGACGTCCTTGTTGCCGGTGGCGGTGACGAAGATGTCGCCGATGGGCGCGGCCTCGTCCATGGTGGTCACCTGATAGCCCTCCATCGCCGCCTGGAGCGCGCAGATGGGGTCGATTTCGGTGACCATGACGCGGGCGCCCTGGCTGCGCAGGGATTCGGCCGAGCCCGCGCCCACATCGCCGAAGCCCGCGACCACGGCCGTCTTGCCCGCGATCATCACGTCGGTGGCGCGCTTGATGCCGTCCACCAGGCTTTCGCGGCAGCCATAGAGATTGTCGAACTTGGACTTGGTGACGGAGTCGTTGACATTGATGGCGGGGAAGGGGAGTTCGCCCCGTTCCTGCATCCGGTAGAGCCGGTTGACGCCCGTGGTCGTTTCCTCGGTGACGCCCAGCAGGTTGGCGCGGACCTTCGAGAACCAGCCCGGCGTTTCCGCAAGCCGCTTCTTGATCTGGGCGAACAGGGCGGCCTCCTCATCGTTGGAGGGGTTTTCAAGAACCGAGGGGTCCTTCTCCGCCCGCGCCCCTAGAAGAACAATCAGCGTGGCGTCGCCGCCGTCATCCAGGATCAGATTGGCGCTCTCGCCGCCGCCCCAGTGGAAGATGCGGTCCACGAAATCCCAGTATTCCTCGAGGCTTTCGCCCTTGTAGGCGAACACCGGCGTGCCGCCCGCGGCGATGGCGGCGGCGGCATGGTCCTGGGTGGAGAAGACGTTGCAGGAAGCCCAGCGCACTTCCGCGCCCAGCGCCTTGAGGGTCTCGATCAGCACCGCCGTCTGGATGGTCATGTGCAGGCAGCCGGCGATGCGCGCGCCCTTGAGCGGCTGTTCGCCGCCATATTCCTCGCGCACCGCCATCAGGCCGGGCATTTCCGTCTCGGCGATGGCGATTTCCTTGCGGCCCCAGTCGGCCAGTCCGATGTCCTTGATGTGGTAATCTTGAGTTTCGGTCATGAGGATCTTTCCGTTTTGGATGAGGAACCGCGTGAGGTGCGGGCGCGAAAACCCGCGCGTATATAGCAGCGTCGCGGCACGGGCGCAATAACCATATAAAGAAATCTTTATGTGTTTATCTGCTTCGCGGAGAAGCGATCTTGCGCAAAGGCGCGGCGGCGGAAGCCATTGCCCTCCGGCCGGTCTGTCTTGTCATCCGGAACGGTTCGCACCAGCGTATCCCGCATGGTCTTGAAAAAACTGCTCATCGACACCGACGGCGGGGTGGACGACGCCCTCGCCATTCTGGCCGCCCTCGGCGCAGCCGAGGCGGAGGTGGTGGCGTTGACCACGGTGGCGGGCAATGTGGGGCTGGATCAGGCCACGGCCAATGCGGGGCTGATCCGGCGCATGTTCAGCCCCGCCTGCGCCGTGCCCGTCTCGCGCGGGCTTCCGGCGGCGCACAAAACGCCGCGCGCGACCGCCATTCACGGGGAGGACGGGCTGGGCGGCATCAGCGGGCTGCGCGACGAGGCGGGCGCGCCGCGCTATGTGTGGCCCGTGCTCTCGCCCGCGCCGCTTTCCGCTGCCGAAAAGATTCGCGCCCAATGCGGCGTGTACGGAGCGGGGCTGACC
>JBKHIN010000237.1:0-5150 GCA_046538635.1 Alphaproteobacteria bacterium | reverse complement strand
GCCTTGACCGCCCGCGCCTCTTCCCGCCGGTTCCAGTCGAGCCCGAAGCGGGCGCGCAGATGCGCAGGCATAAGCGACGCCGTCAGTGCCAGATACCATTTGGGTACGCCCTTTACCGGCCCCAGCTTGGTCTCGTGCAAGACGAAACGGGCCAGTTCGCGCCCCGGCCCGGTTACGGTGAGCACGGACGAATTCTGCATTTCCCGGCACCATTGGCGAAAGGCGCGCCAATCCTCCGGCAGATTTTCCTCCGGCACACCGAAGAGCAGGGCGAAGCGGCGGCTGGCGGCATAGTAGTCCTCGCGCTCGCTTGCTTCGAGCGGGCGCACCACGGCCTCGTAGATCAGTACCGAGGTCTCCGACAGCGTGGACCAGACCCACATCAGCGCCTGCGCGTCATTGGCGAGATAGGGGCTCCCCGCCGGGAACGCCCCCGCGTCTTCTCCCAGACGGCCCTCGATGTGCTCATGGATCCGGCGCACCTGCCGCGCGGAGTCAAGGGCCTGCCCGCGCGTACCGAAGGTCATGGCGTAGACCTGCGAGAAGGTACGGTGGAAACGGCCGAACGGGTCCTCGCGCGTGGTGGAGTGGTCGGCAACGGCCTGCGCCACGAACGGATGGGCAAGCTGGAGCAGGGTCGCCCGGCCCGCGCCCAGAAACAGGGCCGCCTCGCGCGTCACCCGCCAGTAGACCGTTCCGGGGCCGAACATACCCTGATCCGGATCGGCGGGCGCGCCCGCCTGCGCGCGCGCCAGGCCCGCCTCGAAGGCCTCCGCGCTTACCGTATGCCCGCCCGCGCCGTTCATGAGAGCAGACCCGGCGTTGCCCGCGAACGGCTTTCACGGCAACATGCGCCCGGGCCAGTCCGGGGAACCGGCGTATGGCCGGGGTTCAAGGGGAGATGCATGACCATTTCGGACGTCAGAGATTTCATCGTCTGGGGACCGCTGATGCTGGTGCTCCTGCTGGGCACCGGAATCTACCTCACGATCGGTCTCAAATTCATGCCCATACGCAGACTGGGCGCCGGCTTCCGCCTCGCCGCCAGGGGCCGCAAGCCGCGCCCGGGCGAGGAAGGCGAAATCACGCCCTTCCAGGCGCTGGCGACCGCCCTTTCGGCCACCATCGGCACCGGCAACATCGCGGGCGTGGCGACGGCCATCGTTTTGGGCGGCCCGGGCGCCGTGTTCTGGATGTGGATCACGGCGCTTGTGGGCATGGCCACCAAATACGCCGAGGCCGTGCTGGCGGTAAAATACCGGGAAACTGATGAACATGGTCATTATGTCGGCGGGCCCATGTACTACATCAAGAACGGGCTGGGCCGGCAGTGGCGCTGGCTGGCGGTGGCCTTCGCCCTGTTCGCCTCCGTCGCCGCCTTCGGTATCGGCAACATGGTGCAGGCCAATTCCGTGGCGCTGGCCCTGCAGGAGCACAGCAATCTCGATCTCCCCGCCTGGGTGACCGGGCTCGTTCTCTCCGGCCTCGCCTTCATGGTGATTATCGGCGGCATCCGCCGCATCGGCCAGGTGGCCGAATATCTTGTGCCCTTCATGGCCGCCAGCTATTTCCTGGGTGCGGCTATCATCATTGTGCTGAACGCTGGCGAGGTGCCGGGCCTGCTGGCCATGATCGTGGAAAACGCCTTCACGGGCACCGCCGCCACGGGCGGCTTTGCGGGCGCGACCGTCTGGGCCGCCCTTCGTTTCGGCGTGGCGCGCGGCATTTTCTCCAACGAGGCGGGGCTGGGCAGTGCGGCCATCGCCCATGCCGCGGCCAAGACGCGCGACCCCGTGCGCCAGGGCACCATCGCCATGACCGGCACGTTTATCGACACGCTCATCGTGTGCACGATGACGGCGCTGGTCATCCTGCTGGTGCAAATCCCCTGGGGCACCGAGGGTGAGGGCATCCTCAAACCCGCCTGGGCCAGCGGGCTGGACGGCGCGGCGCTGACCGTCTTCGCCTTTTCCGAAGGCCTGCCCGGCGGCGGCTGGGTGGTGACCATGGGCCTTTGCGTGTTCGCCTTCACCACCATTCTGGGCTGGGCCTATTACGGCGAGCGCGCCATCGGCTTCCTCCTGCCCATGCGCAAGGTGGGGGTCCGCCTGCCCAACATGATGCTGGCGGTGGTGCCCGCGCTCAAGCCGAAGGCCAACGAACGGGGGGAAGTGGTCGTGCCGATGGTTCTCATCTACCGGCTGGTCTGGGTGGTCATGATTTTCGTGGGCGCCGTGGGCGGTCTGCGCTTCGTCTGGGCCTTCGCCGACGTGATGAACGCCCTGATGGCGTTCCCCAATCTGGTGGCGCTGCTCCTGCTCAGCGGAACGGTGTTCGCCGTCACGCGTACCACTCTGCAGAAGGACAAATCCTCCGAAGCGAAGGCCGATGACAGAATTCAGGAAGCTTGAAGAAGGCGTGCTGGTCGCGGGCCAGCTCACCGAAGCCGATATCGAGGAAGCCGCGGAGCAGGGCATTCGCGTGATCATCAACAACCGCCCGGACGGAGAGGTCCCCGGCCAGCCGGAGTCCGCCGCGCTGGAGGCGAAGGCGCATGAACTGGGTTTGGAATATGCCTACATGCCCGTGGTCTCCGGCCGCATCACGCCCGAGCAGATCGAGGAGTTCGGCGAGGCGCTCGAGGCCGGGGACGAGGTGCTCGCCTTCTGCCGCACGGGAAACCGGTCGGCCTGTCTGTGGGGCCTGGCGCGCGCCATGGGCGGCGGCGATCCGCACGATCTGGCTGACGCCGCCGCAGGGGCGGGCTATGACCTCTCGGGCCTCTTGCCCATGATGGAGGAACTCGCGAAAGAGGCGTGACCGCCAGCGCGCCCCGATCAGAACCGCTTCAGCAGGCGGTCGAGATAGTCGAGTTCTTCTTCCGGGCGGTTGCGTTCGGCGGCCCGGCGGCGCAATTCCTCCAGGATGCGGCGGGCCTCCTGAAGGGCGCTTTCATCGGGCACTTCGACGGACCCTTCGGTGGCGAAGCCGTCGGAGCCGGGACGCCGGCCCAGCGGGTCCTCGCCGCGGCCCCTTCCCACGCCCAGTGCCTGACGTTTCGACAGTTTCTCGGTCAGTTCCCGTGCCAGGGACTGCGCCCCCTCCCGCAGCTTGTCGATGGCCTCGCGCTCGTCGGGCAAGGCGCCGTCATAATCGTTTTGCGCCAGCTTTTCGCGCGCCCGGTTCATGGCCCGGCCCGCATCGTCCAGCGTGCTGGGTACCTGGACGTTCTTGTTTCTCAGCTCATCCATCAGCTTGCCCAGCTTGCCGCGGACGGCGTTTTGCTCCTGCGCAAGCTGGCTGCCGGGCTTGACTTCGGGAGCGGGCGCGCCGCCCTCGGGCGGCCGGGAACGGGAATCGGGCGCTTCCGGCACGCCGGGCATTTCCGGCATTTCCGGCGGATCGGGGAGATCAGGACGCTGGGCGAAGCCGCCCCCGGGGGCGTTCTTGAAGCGTTGCGCGCCCTTGTTCTCGTTGCCTTCCGGGCCTTCCGGGCCTTCCGGGCCTTCCGGGCTCTCCGGAATGTTGCCCCTGGGTACGAGGCTGTAGGGGCGCTGCGGCTCGCCGGGCATGGCGAAGGGGTTGCCTTTAAAGCTCCGGTTGAACTGGTCCTCGAAACTCGGCCCGCTGTCGTTGCCCTGCGCGCCGCGGAATGTATCGTCAAGCACCTTGCGCTCGTCGCCGATGATCTCGCCCAGTCCCTCGATGGCCTGTGCCATGGCCTGCTCGCCTTGCGACAGGCCGCTGCCTCCGCCCTTGGCGATCTGCAGGTTTTCCAGCAGTGCGGAAAGTTCCGAAAGCAGGTTCTGCGCCGCCTCGCGCGCCCCGGTTTCGGTAAGCTGCTCCAGCTTGTCGAGCAGGCCGCTGAGATCCTCGCTGTCCAGCGATTCGGCCATGCCTTCGGGCAGTTCGGCCATGGTGCGCCCGCTTTCGATCAGCGCCTGGATGTAGGCGCTGACCGCCTCGCGCAGTTCCGCCATAAGCTGGCGCAACTCGGCTTCCGAGGCGCCCTCCCTGAGCGCCTGTTTCAGGGCCTCCTGCGCCTGGCGCAGGCGGGCAAGCGCCGTGGACAGATCGCCGTCCTCGATCCGCACCGCAACATCCCACAACAGGTCGAAGACGCTCTCGAGATTCTCGGTGCTCACGCTCCGGGGAACCTTGCCGTCCATTCCTTCGGTCAGCCGCCAGTGGGCCGACTTCAGCCCCAGATAGACGACCTTGTCGTCGTAGAATTTCTCCGGCGCCACCAGCAGCGCCCCCAGCACCTTCGCCACGCGCGGATAGGCGTAAGGGTCGGCCGCCAGCGCCTTGCGCTGTTCGATCAGCGCCTTGGCCAGCGGCTTTGTGAACGTTCGCTCGGGCATGGTCAGCTTCATGCCCTTGGAATAGCCCTTCTGGCCCGGATCGTCCGTGGCGACCAGTTGCAGCACCACCTCGCGCCCGGCCCAGGGATGGTCGGCGAGCGGCTCGACCATCTTGTGTTCCACCTCGCGCGAGCGCTCACCGGGCAGGGAGAGGGGCAGCGTGACGCGCTCGGCGGGATCGAGGAAGAAGTCCGGCTTTAGCGGGCCGCCGGCTTTTCCGGCCGCATCCTCCTTTCCCTCGGCGGACTCCGCCGCTTCGTCCTTCTGCGCCGCCGATTCCAGCGCCGCCACCTCCTCCGGACTTTGCGGCCTCAATTTCAGAACGGCCTCAGCCGAAACCACGCCGTAATCGTCCCGGGCGCGGAACCCCAGTTCAATCGCCCCGGCGGGCGTGGCCTTGGGCTTTCCGGCAGCGGCGATGGCGGGCGGCTGATCGGGCGTGATCTCGAATTTCCAGCGCCCCACCGTGTGCCCGCCGACCCGGAAGCTGACGGCCGCATCCCGGTCCAGCGTCAGGCGGCTTTCGCGTACGCCGTCCTCAAGCTTGCTGTTCTCGCCCTTGATCCGCTTGCCCTCACCCCGGGGATTGGCGCGCAGCCGGATATTGCGCGACGTCCCGGCCGCCCGCGCCGTGAGCACCGAGCCCGCCGGCACCTTGACCGCCCCTTCGGGCGGCGCGGCGCCTTCGCCGGTGAGGAAGACGGGGGCGGCGCCGGTATAGTCCGGCGGGGTCACCCACAGATCGGCGCGCAGACCCTGAATTTGCGCAGTGGCGCCGGGCATAAG
>JBKHIN010000049.1:0-11997 GCA_046538635.1 Alphaproteobacteria bacterium | reverse complement strand
GGTTCTGCCGGACGAGGCCGGCAAGCTGGATGACGCGCCGGAAGAGGGCTCAGGCCCGGGAGCGGACGAGCTTGACCAACCGGAAGAGGAGATCGGTGAGCCGGGGCAGGGAGAGGCCCTGCCGTCTTCAGACGGGGGGCCGGAGGAAGAGGACGCCGGCGAAGGCCGGGAGGACGGATCGGGCTGACAGACGCCGGAGCGTTCCGTGCGCCTTCGGACCCCGCGCCGGTCTTTCCGGCAAGCCGCGCCGCAACCGGCGCCGCCGATCTGTCAAAACCCTCACTTTGATCCGGCGGCCGCTTCGGTTATGAAGCAATACGGTTGGCCTTGCCGGACGCCCATGCTACCGGCCGGGCGTCAGGAGCGATAATCCCATGTCGAGTCAATTCCAGATCAAGCGCGTCACCGTGCCGGACATTCGCGCCCGCAAGGGCGGCGAACCGCTGGTGTGCCTCACCGCCTACACCACGCCCCAGGCGCGGCTTCTGGACAATCATGCCGATCTGCTGCTGGTGGGCGATTCCGTGGCGATGGTCCTGCATGGCCATGATTCCACGGTGGGCATCCCGCTCGACGTGATGATCCTGCATACCAGGGCCGTGATGCGCGGCGCCAAACGCGCCTGTGTGGTGATCGACCTGCCCTTCGGCTCCTACGAGGAATCGCCGCAGGCCGCCTACCGGTCGGCGTCGCGCGCGCTGGCCGAAACCGGCTGCAGCGCGGTCAAGCTCGAAGGCGGACGCGAGATGGCCGAAACCATCGCCTTCCTGACGGCGCGCGGCATTCCGGTCATGGCCCATATCGGCCTGATGCCGCAGTCGGTGCGCGCCACCGGCGGCTTCAAGACGACGGGAAGGGAGAAATCGGAATGGGCCGGCATCGAGGCCGATGCCCGGGCGGTGGCGGAAGCGGGGGCCTTTTGCGTGGTGCTGGAAGGCATGGCCGAACCGCTGGCCGCGCGCCTTACCGGCCTCATCGGCATTCCGACCATCGGCATCGGCGCTTCGGCGCGCTGCGACGGTCAGATTCTGGTAACCGACGATATGCTGGGCATGGCCGACTGGGTGCCCAAATTCGTCCGCCGCTACGCGGAACTGGGCGCCGCCATCGAGCAGGCGGTTCAGGCCTATGCCGCGGATGTGAAAGCCCGCACCTTTCCGGGGCCGGAGCATACATATGGCATGCGGGCGGCGAAAGAAAAGCCCCGCGCGGGCAGGCACGCCGCGTGCACTGCGCCGCATGGAAACGAGGATGTGACGGGGGAGACGGTCCGTGAGCGATGAAGACAACATTATCCGCGAGGTCGAGGAAGATCTGCGCAGGGAGCGTTACGAACGGCTGTGGAAGAAGTACGGTCCGTTCGTGATCGGCATCATCGTCGTCGTGCTGGTTTCCATGCTCGGCTGGCAGCAATACGGGGCCTGGCAGGACCGTCAGCGGGCGCAGGAAGCGGAAGCCTTCCTCGCCGCCGCCGATCTGCTGGAGCAGGGGAAGGGGGCCGCCGCTGCCGAGGCGTTCGCCGAACTGGCCAAGGACGCAGGGTCCGGTTACCGGGCGGTGGCCCGGTTTTCGGAGGCCGAGGCCCATATGGACGAGGGCAATCCGGACGAGGCGCTGGCCGCGCTGGACTCCCTGGCCGCCGACAGTTCCGTCAATCCCGGGCTGCGGGCCCTCGCCGCCCTGAAGGGCGGTCTGCTGCTCGCCGATTCGGCGTCGCCGGAGGATCTGAAAAAGCGGCTCAGGCCGGCTTTGCGCCCCGGCAGCCCGTGGCGCTTTGCCGCTCAGGAACTCGTCGCCTATGCGTATTACCGCTCGGGCAAGCCGGGCGAGGCCCGTAATGCCTATCAGGCGCTGGCCAATGAGTATGACGCCCCTGCCCATATCCGCGACCGGGCGAGCAGTATGCTCGGCCTGATCGCTTCCGAAAAGGCTCAGCGGGCGGGCGAGGAACCTCCGGCGGAGGGGGCGCAGGAGGGCCGGACGCAGGAGACGGAAGAAGCGCCGCCGGCGCTTTCGGGAGGCGGCGGCCCGGGGGCGGACGCGGATGAGGCGGAGACGGACAAGCCGCAGGCTGGCGACGGGGCCGGAGAGACCGCTCCGGCGCCGGGTGCATCGGCCGACGCGGGCGCGGAAGACGGCGCAGAGGGCGAGACGCCCCGGTGAAGTGGCATCCGGGCGCGCACCGCGATGCCCGCGCCGGGCTGCGGATGATCGCGGTACGGAGAAACAAGGCCCCGGAGCGGCGGCCGGAACGGGCGGCGGCTTCGAAGGGTAATCCACGAAAGGGTGAGGTATGAGGCGTTTCACGGTGATGGCGGCTGTCGCGGCGAGTATGGTGCTTGCCGGGTGCTCGTCCTGGTGGGGGGACGATGACGACGACGAGAACAAGCCCGAGGGACGGCGCATCTCGGTTCTCACTCTCGAAGAAAAGCTTGAGGCCGATCCCCGCATTTCGGATATGAAGGTCGAGGTGCCACGCTCCTACACCAATCAGGCATGGCCGCAGCCCGGCGGCTCTCCGACGAATGTGCTGCAGCATGTCGCGCTTCCCCAGGAGCTGAAAAAGGCGTGGAGCGTGGATGTCGGCAAGGGTTCGGACGGCCGCGCCCGCCTGACCGCGGTTCCCGTCGTTGCCGACGGCCGTGTTTTCGTGCTCGACACCCGCGCGACGGTGCGCGCCTTCGACGAACGCACGGGCAAGCGCCAATGGGAAGTGGACCTGACGCCGGAGGACGAGCCCTCCTGGGTGGGCTTCGGCGGCGGCATCGCCCATGACGCAGACCGTCTCTATGTGGCCACCGGCTTCGGCAATGTTTACGCCTTCGACGCGGAGACGGGCAAGGAAGTGTGGAAGCGCTCCATCGGCGTGCCCATCCGCATTTCGCCCACGGCCTTCGGAGGCCGCATCTATGTGGTGACCACGGACAATCAGATTCACGCGCTCAATGCGAAGGACGGTCTGGGCGTCTGGAGCCACCGCGCCATTGCCGAAAGTGCGGGCGTTCTGTCGTCGACCAGTCCCGCCGTTGACGGCGACCTGGTCGTGGCGCCCTTCACCTCGGGCGAACTGATCGCCTTCCGGGCCGAGAACGGAAGCCAGATCTGGTCCGACACGCTCACCCGCACGGCCCGCTTTACGGCCCTGTCGGGTCTCGACGATATCGCGGGGCGCCCGGTTATCGATGAGGACCGCGTGATCGCCGTCAGCCATAGCGGGCGCATGGTCTCCATCGATATTCGGACCGGCGAACGCGTCTGGACGAACAATATCAAGAGCACCCAGACCCCCTGGGTGGCGGGCGATTTCATCTATCTGGTCACTCTGGATGCCGAGCTTCTGTGCATTTCCGCCCGTGACGGCCGTATCCGCTGGATCACGAAGATGAAGCAGTACCGCGACAAGAAAGACAAGGACGACCCCATCCAGTGGGCCGGACCGGTGCTCGCGGGGGACCGCCTCTATGTGGTTTCATCGCGGGAGCAACTGGTCGGCTACTCGCCCTTTACGGGGGAAGAGGTGTATCGCACCGAATTGCGGGACGACGCCTTCCTGCCGCCCGTGGTCGCGAATAAAACGCTCTTCGTGCTGACCGACGACGGATATCTCACGGCCTATCGCGCCCCCGGCGGGGAAGGGTAATCAGAAAACTGAAGGCAAAGCTGCATTATGATTGTCATCCTCCGGCGGAGCAGTTCGTTGGAGCTGCGAAGTTAAAATAGCCTGTCATCTGAGGGGCGCGCATGTCCTCCGCTTGCGGAGGGCATGTGCGAACCCGGGATCTCGTGCAACGTGCCGAAAGCGCTCTCTCGGCGTGTTGAGGGAGGTCCTCCGGTCCCGGCTGCGGCGGGCCGGCGGATGACGGAGTAAAACACGCCCCGAGAATGACAATTGTTGCATGATCATGAAACCGGCCGTCGCCATCGTCGGGCGTCCCAATGTGGGCAAGTCCACCCTGTTCAACCGTTTGACCGGCAAGCGTCACGCGCTCGTCGACGACACGCCGGGCGTGACCCGCGACCGGCGCGAGGGGGAAGGCCGTCTCGGCCATCTGGAATTCCGCCTCATCGACACGGCCGGCTTCGAGGAGGCGGCGGGCGATACGCTGCCCGCGCGCATGCGCGCCCAGACCGAACGGGCCATCGAGGACGCGGATGTCTGCCTGTTTCTGATCGACGCCCGCGCCGGCGTCACCGCGCTGGACGAGAATTTCGCCGAACTGTTGCGCCGTTCCGGGCGGCCGGTCGTGCTGATCGCCAACAAGTGCGAGGGGCGCGCCGCCGATCCGGGGCTGATGGAGGCTTACGCGCTGGGCCTGGGCGAGCCCGTCGCTCTGTCCGCGGAACATGGCGAGGGGCTGGGCGATCTGGCGGCGGCGCTGGAAGCGGCCCTGCCGCCGCCCGGGGAAGCGGCGGCCGAAGAAGCCGAAGACGCAGAAGCGGCCGAAGGCGAAGTGCGCATCGCCATTGTGGGACGTCCCAATGTGGGAAAATCCACGCTCATCAATACGCTGCTGGGCGAGGAACGCCTGCTCACCGGGCCCGAGGCGGGCATCACCCGCGATTCCATTTCCGTTTCCTGGGCCTGGCGCGGCCGTTCCGTGAAGCTGTTCGATACGGCGGGTATGCGCCGCCGGGCCCGGGTGACGGGAAAGCTGGAGAAACTGTCCGTATCCGATACGGTGCGCGCCATCCGCTTCGCCGAGGTGGTCATTATCCTGATGGATGCGGACATGGCGTTCGAGAAGCAGGATTTGCAGATCGCCGATCTGGTGATCCGGGAGGGCAGGGCGCCCGTCATCGGCCTCAACAAGTGGGACATGATCGAGGACAGGCAGGCGAAACTCGCCGAACTGCGCGAGAAGGCCGAACGCCTGCTGCCGCAGGTGCGCGGGGCTCACGTGGTCCCCGTCTCCGGCGAACAGGGCACAGGCCTTCAGACGCTGCTGGAAGCGGCGTTCAAAGCCTACGATGTATGGAACCGGCGCGTGCCTACGTCAGCGCTCAATGACTGGCTGACCGAAGCGGTGGAACGCCACCCGCCGCCGGCCGTCCGGGGACGGCGCATCCGCATCCGCTACATCACGCAGGTGAAGGCCCGCCCCCCTTCCTTCGCCGCCTTCTGCAGCCGGCCCAAGGATCTGCCCGACGCCTATACGCGCTATCTGGTCAACGGAATCCGCGACGCCTTCGACATGCCCGGCACGCCCATCCGGCTGTTTTTGCGCAAGCAGAAAAATCCGTATGCGTGATCTGTAGTCTGATTTGTAGGGCGGGTCGAAGCGTGAGCGCAGACCCGCCGTCAGGCTACGATTGGCGGGTTTCCGCTCCGCTTCAACCCGCCCTACAAACTGACCTCTGATCCCTGTCAGTCCAGCCCCGCCCACTTTCGGAAATGGGCGATCTCGCCATGGCGCTCGCAGGAGGGCAGCAGGAGGTCCACCACCATGGGCGCCATTTCATCCGGATGCGGAAGAGTGTCCGGGTCCTCGCCCGGCATGGCCGTGGCCCGCATTTGCGTGCGCATGGGGCCCGGATCGACCACGTTCACGCGAATGTTCGTTTTCTCGCATTCCGCGGCCCAGGTGAGCGCCATGTTCAGTTGCGCCGCCTTGGTGGCCGCGTAGAGCCCCCAATAGGGACGGTGCTTCCAGGCGGCTGCCGAACCGATAAAGACGGCGCGCCCGGCCTCCGACTGGCGCAGCAGCGGCTCGCAGGCGCGCAGCACGCGCCAGTTGGAGGTGACGTTGAGCGCGAAGGCCGTCTCCCAGACTTCGGGCTTGATATGGGCAAGGGGCGACATCACGCCCAGCATGGCGTGATTGACCACCAGCCCGTCGAGCCGCCCCCAGCGTTCGAAAATCTGCGCGCCGAGGCCGTCAATGCCCTCATACTGGGTGAGATCCAGCGGCACCAGAGTGGCCGCGCCGCCGGCGGCCTGAACGAGATCGTCGGTTTCCTCCAGCCCGCCCACGGTGCGCGCGACGAGGACCAGATGCGCCCCCTCCGCGCCCAGCGCCACGGCCAGCGAACGGCCGATGCCCCGCGAGGCGCCCGTAACCAGAATGACCTTGCCGGCGAGCCGTTTGCCGCCCGCCGGCTGTTCGGTGCTTCCGCTCATGACGCCTCCACGAGAAGGGAGAGCTGCCGGTCCTGCCGGGCCTGATGGTCCGTCAACGGAATGGGATAGTCGCCGGAGAAGCAGGCGTCGCAGAACTGCGGCTCCACGATGTCACGCGCCGCCTCGCCCATGGCCCGGTAAAGCCCGTTGATGGAGACGAAGGCCAGGCTGTCGGCCTCGATATGGCTGGTCATTTCGTCCACGGACATATTATGCGCCAGCAGCTTCTCCTGCATGGGCGTGTCCACGCCGTAGAAACAGGAATGGGTCGTGGGCGGACTGGCGATGCGCATGTGCACCTCCGAGGCGCCCGCCTCGCGCACCATGGCGACGATCTTCTTGGAGGTCGTGCCGCGCACGATGGAATCGTCCACCAGCAGCACGCGCTTGCCCTTCAGCACGGCGCTGTTGGCATTGTGCTTCAGCCGCACGCCCAGATGGCGGATCTGGTCCGTCGGCTCGATGAAGGTGCGGCCTACGTAATGGCTGCGGATGATGCCCAGATCGAAGGGCACGCCCGACTGTTCCGAATAGCCGATGGCGGCGGGCACGCCGGAGTCGGGCACCGGGATCACCAGGTCGACGTCCGCGGGCGCTTCCTTGGCCAGTTCCTGGCCGATGCGCTTGCGCACGTGATACACGCTCTGGCCTTCGACCAGGCTGTCCGGCCGCGAGAAATACACGAACTCGAAAATGCAGAAACGCCGCGGCACCGGGCGGAAGGGGAACAGGCTTTCGACGCCGTTCCTTGTAATGACGATCATTTCGCCCGGCTCGATGTCGCGTTCGAAGGTGGCGCCGATGATGTCCAGCGCGCAGGTTTCGGACGCCAGAATCCACGCGTCGTCGAGACGGCCCAGCACGAGCGGGCGCACGCCGAACGGGTCGCGCACGCCGATGAGCTTCTTGTTGGTCAGGCAGACGAGGGAGTAGGCGCCCTGCACCTGGTTGAGCGCGTCGGCCAGCCGGTCGGCCGTCTTCCGTGCCGGACTGGTCGCCACCAGGTGAATGATGGTTTCGGTATCGGAGGTGGACTGAAAGATGGCGCCCTTGCGCACCAGTTCCTTGCGCAGCGTGCGGGCATTGGTGAGGTTGCCGTTGTGCGCCACCGCCAGGCCTCCTGCGGAGAGATCGGCATAGAGCGGCTGCACGTTACGCAGCACGGTTTCTCCGGCGGTGGAATAGCGCACATGGCCGATGGCGGCGCTGCCGCCCAGGCGTTCCATCACGCTGGGCTTGGTCATGGCGTCGCCCACCAGCCCCATGCGCCGCTCGGAATTGAAGCGCCTGCCGTCAAATGAGACGATCCCCGCCGCCTCCTGCCCGCGATGCTGCAGCGCGTGCAGGCCCAGCGCCGTCAGAGGGGCGGCGTCCCTGTGGCCGAAGACGCCGAAAACGCCGCATTCCTCGCGCGGATGGTCGTCATCCTCGGCCCGGACGTCAAGCTGACTACTCATATACGAGAGCATTCCTGTTCAAAGGGCGGCCGAAGCCGCCGGGATGTTCGCCGCATTCCGGCGAGACCGCCGCCATTTTCGGCCGGAACTCCGAAAAGCGGCCGGGACGTGTCATTCATCCCGGTTTTGCGCCAGCAGCACCAGCCTTTCAAGAGCGTTGCGGTCGGCCCGGGCATAGCCGCGTTGCGGAACCGTCTCGCGCTCGCCGCTGTCGCCCGCCGCCTTGCCGGCGAAGCGCGGCCCAAACGACCGTGCAGCCACGGCCGGCAGCCATTCACCCAGAAAATCCGCGCTTTCGGCCACCACCGGGAACAACTTGGCCTCGTGTATCCAGTTAGGATGGTCGCCCGGATCTTCAATCAGGCTGTACATCCAGTAAAGGATAATGATGGCCGCCAGACCCCGCGCCACGCCGAAGACGAAACCCAGCACCCGGTCGGCCACGCCGACCCCGCCCTCGCGCACCTGCTTGCAGGCGCTGTGGCTGGCGAAGGACAGGGCCACAAGCGGGACCAGGAAGAGCAGGGAGGCGACCATGACGTCGGTAACCACGCCGTCCAGAATCCTGTCGCGGGCCCATTCCTGAACCGGTTCGTAGGCGAGCACCAGTATAAGGGCGGAGAGCCCCCAGGCGGCGATGGTCAGGACTTCGCGGGTAAAGCCGCGAACGAGCGCGAATATTCCCGAGAGCAAAAGGATGCCCAGGACAACCCCGTCAGCGAATGTAATCGGACCATCTCCCATGAGCGGACTCTATAGCAGACTTTGGCCAGAAATGGAGAGGCCTTCGCGTATCAGCGCCGAAACTTCATGCAGGGCTTTCACCGGCGTCAGGGGGAGGGATGGTGCAGCTTCCGCGCCTTTTGCCCGTGCGGGGGCAATGGCCTGCCGGAAGCCGAGTTTGGCCGCCTCCTTCAGCCGGCTTTCCGCCTGCGGCACCGGGCGCACCGCGCCCGACAGACTCACCTCGCCGAACACGACGGTCTCTCGTGGTAAAGCGATTCCTAAGAGAGCAGAGGTTAATGCCGCGGAAACGGCGAGGTCGGCCGCGGGCTCGGTGATGCGTAATCCCCCCGCAACGTTCAGATAGACGTCGTGGGTGCTTAAGCTGAGGCCGCAGCGGGCGTCGAGCACGGCGATGACCATGGCCAGCCGCCCGGCATCCCAGCCCACCACGGCCCGGCGCGGCGTGCCGAAATGGGTGGGCGCGACCAGCGCCTGGATTTCCACCAGCACGGGGCGCGTGCCCTCGATCCCGGCGAACACGCAGGCGCCAGCCGCGCCGCCCTCGCGCTCGCCCAGGAACAGTTCGGACGGGTTCGCCACCTCGGCGAGGCCGCCGCCCGTCATCTCGAAAACGCCGATCTCGTCGGTGGGGCCGAAGCGGTTCTTGACCGCGCGCAGGATGCGGAAATGCACAGAGCGCTCGCCCTCGAAGTAGAGCACGGTATCGACCATGTGCTCGATCACGCGCGGGCCGGCGATCTGCCCGTCCTTGGTGACATGGCCCACCAGAATCACCGACGTGCCGCGCCGCTTGGCGAAGCGCACCAGGTCATGCACGCAGGCGCGCAGTTGGGCGACCGTGCCGGGCGCCGATTCGAGGGCGTCGGACCACATGGTCTGGATGGAGTCGATCACCACCACATCGGGCTTTTCCGCCTCGATGGAGGTGAGAATGTCGCGCAGGTTCGTGGCCGCGGCGAGGCGCACCGGCGCGCTTTCGAGGTCGAGGCGGGCGGCGCGCAGGCGCACCTGGGCTTCCGCCTCCTCGCCGGAGACATAGGCCGTGGCCGTGCCGGCCTGTGCGAGGCGCGCGCCCGCCTGAAGCAGCAGGGTGGACTTGCCGAAGCCCGGATCGCCGCCCACCAGCACCACGGAGCCGGGCACCAGCCCCCCGCCCAGCACCCGGTCCAGCTCCGCAATGCCGGTGGCGCGCCTTGGCGTGTCCTCCGTGCGGCCCTCCAGTGAAGAGAATTCGAGCTTGCGCCCGCCCGTGACCGCGCCGCCCGAAGCGAGGCTCACATTGGGCGCGGCCTCGCCCGCGCGCGCGGCCTCCTCCTCGATGGTGTTCCATTCCCCGCACGCCTCGCAGCGCCCGGCCCAGCGGGCGGAAACCGCCCCGCAGGCGGTGCAGACATAGGTGGCGCGGGGACGGGGCATCAGCGGACTTCCTTCGTGAGTTGGCGGGCGGCGCCGCATTCAGCGAATCGCCTCCGTCAGTATAGGGGGAATGGCGAGAGAGCGGGGCGACATCCGGATCGCATTTGGCTATTTTAGGTTGCAGAGCCGAAGTCAGGGAGTGGACGAAAATGCGTGGCGCAAACCCGCTCAGCTTTCTCGTTGCAGTTCTGCTGTGCCTTGGCATGAACGCAGCGTATACGGATGAAAGTCAGAAGGCCCGCGGACCGGAGTCGCGATCCGGTGACGAGATTGAAGATCCCGGCCCTCGGAAGACCGAGCCGGAATATTACGTCGCTATTGTGGGCAAGCCGGTGAAGATCGAGCGTCTGGACCGGGAGCGGTTCGGGAACCTGCCACCCTGGTCTATCGCCGCGGGCCATGATTTCGATAAATCGTGCATGGCGCAGTGTGTCCCCGAAGGGCCGGCCTGCTGGAAGCTCTGCGCTCGCGAGCCCGTTTTCGATGCGGATGATGCGGACAATGAAGATATGCCTGCGGAAGATGAAGATATTATTGTCTTCTCGAATTCATGCGGGTTCATGCGAACGACCTATGAGCATGTCCATCTGGCTGATCCCAAATCGGAACCGTTGCAATTCGTCAAGCGGAAGGGTTTCAGCGTCTATGTGACCATCGGCGAGTGGTGCAGACTGGGAAATAAAGTGCGTGACGCGGGCGAGGGCCTGCTGCTCGGGAAGTGGGGCGAGACCTTTTACGAAATTTCTAATTTTATCGTATTCGAGGGATCGCAGGACGGTTATTTCCTGTCTCTCAGCCAGTTCGACAAGCATGGTCTTGAGCAAGTCAGGCCACTGCTGGCGCCGATAGAGGAGGAACAGCAGGTCTGTTTCGACTCGGATAATCTCCGCCCCCGGAAATTAGCAGAAATCACCAGCCACGGCATGTTCCGCCGCAGGCAGCAGACCTACGATCTGTGCGAGACGCACGGCTTGCCCATTTCCAATGCCGTGCCCGTCTACAGGAAGCTGGGGACGCTCTAATTTGTCGCGGCCTCGGCTTGTCCGCGCGTGGTTTCCTCCTCGGGGGGGCACTCCCCGCCCTCGCGGCGCCCGGTTCGCGGGCCGAACCTTTTTTGCTGTCATCCATGCGGCGTGCCGCTCTCCCGCTGCCGGGGAGCGGCGCGAGCCTGAGGATGACAGGAAAGCGAAATGTCAGGGAGTGCTCACCCCGGCACGAACGCCTCATTCGCTTTCGGGCGGCCGGAGCCGCCGGGCATCCGGACAAGCGTCCAGTCAGGGCGCTTTCGGCAGATAGCTGAGATCCTCGCGGAAGCGCAGCAGTTCACTCCGTACAGTGACAACACTTTCCCGGTAGGCCGCAAGATGGCGCTGACCTTCCTGCGGGCCGCCTGAAAGGATGCCGGGAATGGTTTGTTCGGACGGTGCAAGCCCGGCGAAGTCCCGGACCGGAATGACCAGCAGATAAAGGGGCAGGGGGCCGCCATCCACCAGCGCATACCAGGCATAGGACTTGTGCCAGTCAACCTGTTCCGTGGCCCGGTGCATCGCGGTGAGCACCTGTTCGAAGGCTTCCTCCGTACCCGGCCTGAGCCTGTACGTCACCAGCCTGAGGAACGGGGCAGGGTCAGCGTCCTCGAGCGCATGGCCCCGGCTGACGCCGCTCCGGCGTATCAGAATGTGGCGCACATGGTGTGACACGTAAGGATCCACATTGGTTTCGTGATCGGCGGCATCTTCGGCAGGCTTGAGACGGCGGTCCAGGCCCGGCCACTCATGCCCGAAAGTACCCTCCAGGTAATGGCCGGCGCGCTCGCCCGTGAGGATTTCCCATGCCGGCCAGCGCCATGTGTCCCTGTTGCGCCGGTGCCATTCGAGATGTCTCTTGTAGCCCGCCTCGAACGCCTCCTTGCCGCCGTCGCGTGCCTGCACATGAAAAAGCATGCCGACTTCGCCCGGCGCCGCGGCGCGGACGGCCGGGGCCGCGGCCATGACGCCGCTCATGGCGAGGATGGTGCCGATGGTAAGGGGACCGCTCATGAAAAGACCCGCTCCTGTCAGTGCCATGCGGGACAAACATGCAGCGGTACATTGATGAATGACAATCTACAAATCTGACCCTGATTATGCAAAAATGAATGGCGATGATGAATTGGCGGCGTCTTCATATCTTCGAGACCGTCATGGCCGCGGGCAGCCTGACGTCGGCGGCCGAACGGCTGGGTTTGAGCCAACCCACCATAGGACGCCAGATCCGCAC
>JBKHIN010000236.1:0-5151 GCA_046538635.1 Alphaproteobacteria bacterium | reverse complement strand
CGCAAGCCCGCTACTCCGGGCAACACAGGGTTCCACGGTTCCACCCTCCGAAGGAAGCATTGCCCCGCACCCGGACGCGGGATGCAGGCCTCAAGACATTGGATGCGCACCCCCTGTGAAAGGTGTCCTTTTTTGCGATGAAGCGAGGAGCGTTGCGAGAGGCGGTCCGATTCCGCTCAGAGAAAATTACAGATTTCGGCGAAGGGCTTCTTGGTGATGTCCGGCACCGAAGCGTGCCCGGCGGGATAGCCCGCGACGAGGATCATGACGGCGCGCTCGTTATTCGGCCGCCCCAGCACTTCCCGCAAAAAGCCCATCGGGCTCGGCGTATGGGTCAGGGTGGCAAGGCCGGACAGATGCAGGGCGCTGATCAGCATGCCCGTGGCGATGCCCACGCTCTCCTGCACATAATAATGCTTCACCCGCCGCCCCCCGGCGTCGAGGCCGTAATTCTGCTGGAAGATGACGATCAGATAGGGCGCCGTTTCCAGGAACGGCTTGTTCTCATCGGTACCCAGCGGAGCGAGCGCCGCCAGCCATTCCTCGCCCGCCCGGCCTTCGTAGAAGGCGCGCTCCTCTTCCTCCGCAGCCGCCCGGATTTGCGCTTTCACCTGCGGATCGGTGACCACGGTAAAATGCCAGGGCTGCATGTTCGCCCCGCTGGGCGCCGTCGCCGCCGCCCGGATGGCCTCTTCGACGATCTCGCGGGGCGGCACGCGGGCGGAGAAATCCCGGACCGTGCGCCGCGTGGCCATGCGCTCCCGGAACGCGCGCGCCCGTTCGATGGCCTCGGCGGCAGGCAACCCGGTATAGCCGGTCAGCGGAACTCTTCGGGGCTTTTTCATGCATACCTTCCCTGGCCTGGAGCGCGGACGGGCGATTTGCCGTCTGGCGGCTTGCATGCCCGCTTGCTAGCGTTCGCTCGTGAAAAGGTTAATGAGTCTGCAGGAAAGGGTCGATGCCATGCCCCAGCCGATGCCCGAAACCGGCCGTCCGTGGCCGGAACTGAAAGCGGAGATGGAAAGCTTCGCCGCGGACGACGTGGACTGGCGGCATGGAAGGAACGGCATGAATGTTTTCTTCGCCGGCCCGGAGGCGCTGCAGGTCGCCAAGGAAGCGTACTCTTTATATATGTCGGAAAATGCGCTCAATCAGGCGGCCTTTCCCAGCCTGAAGCGCATGGAGCGCGATGTGACGGGGTTCGGCCTGTCGCTGCTCAACGCGCCCGACGGCGCGCGGGCGAACATGACCTCGGGCGGCACGGAATCGATCCTGCTGGCGGTCAAGGCGGCGCGCGAATGCGCCCGCGCCGAACGCGGCCTGGCAAAGGAGGCCCATCTGGAGGGCAGTGTCGTGGTTCCGCGCTCGGCCCACCCCGCCTTCGACAAGGCCTGCCATCTTCTGGGCCTGGAGCTGATCCGGGTGCCCGTGGAGCCCGCCACCCTGCTGGCGGACGCCGAAGCAATGGCGCGGGCCGTCCGCGAAGATACGGTCATGGTGGTGGGTTCGGCGCCCGCCTTTCCCTCCGGCTGCATCGACCCGATTGCGGAACTGGGCGAACTGGCGGAGCAACGAAACCTCTGGCTGCATGTGGACGCCTGTGTGGGCGGCTATTTCATCCCCTTCGCCGAACGCAACGGCATGGACGTGCCCGAATTCGACTTCCGCGTGCCCGCCGTGCGCTCCATGTCGGCCGATCTGCACAAATACGGCTATTGCGCCAAGGGCGCCTCGACCGTGCTTTACCGGTCGGAGGATCTGTGGCGCTTCCAGACCTTCGATTTCGATGACTGGCCGTGCGGGCGCATGTTCACGCCCACGCTTGCCGGCACGCGGCCGGGGGGCGCCATCGCATCCGCCTGGGCGGTGATGAATCATCTGGGCGTAGAGGGGTACCGGGAACGGGCCCGGATCGTCGTCGAGACGCGCGAACGGCTGGAAGGCAAGCTGGCGGAGATGAACCTGACCGTCTGGGGCCGCCCGAAGCTCGGGCTCATCAGCTTCGGGACGGAAGACTTCGACATCATCGCCGTCTGGCCCCATATGTGGGAGCGCGGCTGGTTTTGCGGCGTGACGACGGAACCGAGAGGCCTGCACATGATGCTCACCCCTGCCCATGCCGGGGCGCTCGATGATTTCACGGCCGATCTTGAGGCCTGCTGCGCCCATGTTCGCGAGACCGGCGAAAGTTTCGGCGACAACTTCTCCCGGTACACCTGACCGGCGCCATTCGGGGATAACCACGGACATGCTGATCTACGAGGATTGCCGGCTGAGCCGCAAGGAAGTTTTCATCCGCAGCACCCAGACCCGGCTGCCCCTCACACGCGATCTCATCCACGCCATCTGGCGCCAGATGCTGGTCTATTTCTTCGTCAGCGGCGTCTACTGGCTGCGCCTGGCGGGACGGCGGCGGCCGAAGCTGACCATCGGCTTCTATCCCAGCAAGCCCAAGCCCTGGTACAAGATCTGGAACGTCACCAAATATCTGGGTCTGAAATATTCCGAGGACGTCACGGATTGCGACATCCTCTTCTATTTCGAGGACAAGACCTATTCGAGGCTGGCGACGGATTATATCGGCCTGCCGGGCAAGACGACGCTCAACGCCTGGGCCCACGATATCCGCAAGGACAAGGTAGCGCGCGTTTTCGAGGAAGTTTTCGGCTATGGCCTGTCGGTCGATCCGCGCCGCCATCGCGGCCCGGCCGTGCGCAAGTCGGTCGAAAACGGGGCCCATGACGGCAGGGTGGTGATCTGTCCGATCGATGAACCGGAGCCCGGCGCCGTCTATCAGCACCTCATCAACAATTCCTATGACGGCGAGACGGTGCAGGACATCCGGGTGCCGATCATTGGCGAGCGGATTCCGCTCGTCTATATCAAGGAACGCCGGATCGAGAACCGCTTCGCCAATGAAAACACGCGCTGCTTCCTGCAACGCACCGACGACGCGCTTACCGACCGGGAACAGGAACGGCTGTTTCTCATGGCGCGGCGCATGGGCGTCGATTTCGGCGGTTTCGACGTGCTGCGCGAGCGCAGCACCGGGCGCATCTACGTCGTGGACGTGAACAAGACCTGCATGGGCCCGCCCGTCCCCCTGCCCTTCCTCGACAAGGTCTGGGCGATCCACCGGCTCGGGCAGGCCTTCCTCGAACTGGTCGAAGACCGGGCTTGACGGATGACCTCGATCCCCTTCGTTCACGAAATCGACTTCGAGTACGGTAAGGCGCAACAGGTCTCGCCGCTGGTCCGCAGACTGATCGCCCGCAATCCCGGCCCGTTCACCTATACCGGCACCGGCACCTATATCGTCGGCCGGGGAAGCGTGGCGGTGATCGACCCGGGCCCGCTGCTGGAGGAGCATCTGGACGCGCTGCTGGAGACGCTGGCAGGCGAAACCGTCAGCCACATCCTGGTCACCCACACCCATCTCGATCACTCGCCGCTGGCGGCCCGGCTGAAGGCGCGCACCGGCGCCCCGACCTGGGCCTACGGACCCCACGGCTCGGGCAGGGACGGCGGGGTGCAGGTGGAAGAAGGCGGCGACACGGAATTCGCGCCCGATCACGAAATCCGCGACCGCGACGTGATCGAGGGTGACGGGTGGACGATGGAATGCGTCCATACGCCGGGCCACACCTCCAACCACATGAGCTTCGCGCTCCGGGAGGAGCGGGCCCTGTTCACGGGCGATCATGTCATGGGCTGGTCCACGAGCGTGATCGTGCCGCCGGACGGGGACATGGGCGCCTACATGGCCTCGCTGGACAAGCTGCTGGCGCGCAACGACGAAATCTTCTGGCCCACGCATGGACCGCCCGTGCGGGATCCGAAACCCTTCGTGCGCGCCTTCATCGCCCACCGGCAGGCGCGGGAGGAGCAGATCCTCCGCTGTCTGAAAGAGGGCGTCGGGCGTATCCCGGAGATGGTGGCCGTCATGTACCGGGATGTCGATCCCCGCCTGCATCCGGCCGCCGCCCGTTCGGTTCACGCCCATCTGGTGCACATGGTGGAAACCGGCCGGGCAGCCTGCGAGGGCGCGCCCAACCTGGATGCCGAGTACCGGGCCGTCTGAAACGAGGCGGCCTTCTCATCGACCGCCTTATACCAATCCGACAGGAAATCCTCGCGCTCGCGCCGACGCGCGACGCAAGGATGACATCCGCAATATCCCTATCGATTGATGTATCCCGGTATTATCCATCCGTATCCCAGTCATCCAAATCGGGCGCCTCCCGCTCCCCGGAGTCTTCCGCCTCCGCACTCTCGGAGGGGCCGGGAACCAGTTCGGATTCGGCGGGCTCGTCCGCGCGCGGAGCACCGGCCTCCTCCGGCGGGGCGGTTCCGGACGATGTTTCGTCTCCGGCCGGCGGCGGTTCCGGCACGGACGCCGCGCATACGGCGCGCAGCCGGCCGAATTCGGCCGCCGTAAGCACGGGCGGGCGCGATTCCTCCGGCGCCGCATCGCGGATCCGGCGGGCGCGGGCGCGTGAGAGCGGATGTGTCGCCAGCCATCCTTCGGCGACTTCCTCCTCGCCCTGCAGATAGCCCACCCGCTCCAGAATGTCCGCCAGCGGACGGACATTGAACCCGGCCTCGTTCAAAATCTCGATGGCGGAGCGGTCTGCCTCACGCTCGGCATACCGCCCTTCGCGCTTTGCGAGCACCAGATTGCCGACCGGATGCACGACAAGCTGGCCGGAGAAATTGCCCAGAAGCTGATCGAAGCCGAAGAAGTTCATGCTGGTCACGAACAGCTTGCGCACCGCGTGGCGGCGTTCCACATGGCCGATTTCATGGGCGAGGATTCCGGCGAGTTCATCGCCGTTCCGGGCGAACCGCAGCATGCCCCTGAACAGGACAATCTCGCCGCCCGGCAGGGTGGCTGCATTGGCCCGCGAGTCGTCGATCACCCGAACCCGGATGGTTTCCGGCCAGCCCGAGGCTTTTCGCAGAGGCTCCACCAGTTTTTCCAGCACGGGCGCCGCTGCGCCGGTTTCGCAGACCCGGGCGGCCTTGATTTGCTGAAGCAGGGAATCGCCGTGGCGCAGGAACACCGCCGCCACCTGACGCTCCAGCGCAGGCGGTACGCTGTCTCTTATACACAATCTCCGAGCCCACGAGACGAACAATTCCATCTCGTAT
>JBKHIN010000048.1:0-12022 GCA_046538635.1 Alphaproteobacteria bacterium | reverse complement strand
CGCTCCGCCCCGCCTCTCCCGAAACTTCCTTGCGCCCTGCGGGCCGCGCCGGCAGGGGTTTCCCCGTTCGCGGGACGGACAGATGAACGACGAAACCACAAACGAGAGCGCAGACGGTGATTCCCGGTCCCGGCCGGCGCGCTACAACGCCGCCGAAGCCGAGGCCAAATGGCAGAAGCGCTGGAAAGAAGCGCGGGTCTTCGAGGCCGGGGCCGATTCCGGCAAGCCGAAATACTACGTGCTGGAGATGTTTCCCTATCCCTCCGGCCGAATCCATATGGGCCATGTGCGCAATTACACCATGGGCGACGTAATCGCGCGCTACAAACGGGCCCGGGGCTTCAATGTCCTGCATCCCATGGGATGGGACGCCTTCGGCCTGCCGGCGGAGAACGCCGCGCGCGAACGCAGGACCCATCCCGCGGAATGGACCTACGGCAACATCGCCAATATGCGCGTCCAGCTTCAGGCGCTGGGGCTGGCGATTGACTGGCCGCGGGAATTCGCCACCTGCGATCCGGAATATTACGGGCAGCAGCAGAAGCTGTTCCTGGATTTCCTGAAGCTGGGGCTGGTGGACCGCAAGGAATCGACCGTCAACTGGGACCCGGTGGACCAGACGGTGCTCGCCAACGAACAGGTGGTGGACGGCAAGGGCTGGCGCTCCGGGGCGCCGGTGGAAAAGCGGCGGCTGACCCAGTGGTTCTTCAGGATTTCGGATGACGCCCAGGATTTGCTGGACTCGCTGGCGGACCTCGACCGCTGGCCGGAAAAAGTGCGCCTGATGCAGCAGAACTGGATCGGGCGCTCGGAAGGCGCGCGTTTCTTTTTCGATCTGGTTCCCGGACCCGGCGGCCCGGCGCCGGACATCGGCCGGCTGGAGGTCTATTCGACGAGGCCCGACACGCTCTACGGCGCCAGTTTCTGCGCCATCGCCGCCGACCACGCACTCGCCCGGGCGCTGGGAGAGCGGGATGAGGAACTGGCCGCCTTCATCACCGAATGCCAGCACATGGGCACCTCGCAGGAAGAGCTGGAAACCGTCGAAAAGCGCGGCTACGACACCGGCTGGCGCGTCCGGCACCCGTTCGATCCGGAACGCGAGCTTCCGGTCTTCGTCGCCAATTTCGTGCTTACCGAATACGGCACGGGCGCCATTTTCGGCTGCCCCGCGCACGACCAGCGCGACCTGGAATTTGCGCGCAAATACCGGCTTCCCGTGCTGCCCGTTGTGATTCCGCCAGGCGAGGACCCGGAAATCTTCACCATCCGGGACGAGGCCTATACGGGCCCCGGCACGCTCGCCAATTCGGACTTTCTCGACGGCCTGACCGTGGACGCCGCCAAGAGCGCGGCCATCGAGCGCCTCGAGAAGGACGGAAAGGGAGAGCGCGCCGTCCATTTCCGGCTGCGCGACTGGGGCATTTCCCGGCAGCGCTACTGGGGCTGCCCGATTCCGGTCATCCATTGCGGCAAATGCGGCATCGTGCCCGTGCCGGAAGCCGATCTGCCCGTGCGCCTGCCGGAGGATGTGACCTTCGACAAGCCCGGCAATCCGCTGGACCATCACCCGGCGTGGAAGCACGTCGCCTGCCCGGAATGCGGCGGCGAGGCGCAGCGGGAGACGGACACCTTCGATACCTTCGTCGATTCCGCCTGGTATTTCGCGCGCTTCTGCTCACCGCAGGCGGAGCGGCCGGTGGATGCGGAGGCCGCGCGCTACTGGCTGCCGGTGGACCAGTATATCGGGGGCGTAGAGCACGCCATCCTGCACCTCCTCTATGCCCGTTTCTTTACCCGCGCCATGCGCCGCGCGGGCTATGTGGCGCTGGACGAGCCCTTCGCCGGGCTGTTCACCCAGGGCATGGTGGTTCACGAGACCTATCAGGGCGAGGACGGGCGCTGGCTTTATCCGGACGAAGTGCGTTTCGAGGAGGGGCATGCGCGGCACGCGGAAACCCGCGAGACCGTCACGATCGGTCCGGTGCAGTCCATGTCCAAGTCCAAGCGCAACACCGTGGACCCCGACGATATCATCGCCCAGTACGGCGCGGATACGGCCCGCTGGTTCATGCTCTCCGACACGCCGCCCGAGCGCGATGTGGAATGGACCCGCAGCGGCGTGGAGGGCGCCTGGCGCTTCACCCAGCGCGTCTGGCGGCTGGTGCGCGATGCGGCGGACGCCCTGCCGCAGGCGGGTGCGCCGAAGCCCGAAAACCTCTCCCGGGAATCCGCGGAGCTGCGCCGCGCCGTGCACCGCACCGTCCACCAGGTGACCGGGGATGTGGAGGGTTTCCGCTTCAACCGGGCCGTGGCGAAGATCTATGAACTCGCCAATACCATTTCCGCCTTCGCGGCGTCTCCGGCGGCCGGGAAGCCGGATGGCGGCTGGGCCCGGCGCGAGGCGCTGGAGATGCTCGTGCGCCTCGCCGCGCCCATGATGCCGCATCTGGCCGAGGAAGCCTGGGAAGCTCTGGGCCATGAGAGCTGGCTGGTGGACGAGCCCTGGCCGGAGGCCGAGGCCGAACTGGTGCGCGAGGACATGATCGTTCTGCCCATCCAGGTCAACGGCAAGCGCCGGGGCGAAATCGAGGTGGCGCGGGACAGCGGCGCGGCGGAGATCGAGAAGCTGGCCGTATCCCATGACGCTGTGGCGCGCACGCTGCAGGGCCGCGCGCCCAAACGTGTCATTGTGGTGCCCAACAGGATCGTCAACATCGTGGTGTGAGTGTCATGCGGCCCAATTCCGTACTTGTCTTCGGCGCGCTGATGTCGGCGATGATGTTAAGCGCCTGCGGCTTCCGTCCGCTCTACGGGGAAACGGAGGACCGGAAGGGCCTGGGCGACCGGCTCGCCACCGTCGAGGTGGAGGAGGTCAAGGGCCCGAACGACCGGGAATTCGAGACCGCCCTGAACACGCAGATGTACCCCTCCGGCCGGCCCGCCGACGTGGAAACGCGGTACATGCTGCAGGTACGGTTGAAGGCGGACCGGGAGGGGCTCGCCATTCAGCCCGACGCCTCCATCACCCGCTATGACTATCATCTGGTGGGGCGCTACCGTCTGCTGGACGTCAGCACCGGCAAGGCCGTTCATGACGGCGTCGCCACCGCCAGAACGGCGTGGAACGTCGTGGATTCCCAGTTCGCGACCCTGGCCGCACGCCGGGACGCGGAAGACCGCGCCATCCGGACCCTGAGCGAGGAAATCCGGATGCGCATCGCCCTGTTTCTGGCAACCGGCGCCGCGCCCGAGGGCACCGAGCCGCGCATCAAGAACTGATAACCCCCCGTGAAGCTGAACGCACGCGACGCCGAACGCTTTTGCGCCAGCCCGGACCCGGCCTGTCCCGCCATTCTGATCTACGGTCCGGATGAGGGCGTAGTTCGCGAACGCGCGCAGAAGATACTCGAAACGATTCTGGGCTCCCCGCCCGACCGGGACCGGCTGACGGAGCTGACGGCCGCCGACCTCAAGGCCGACCCCGCCCGCCTTCACGACGAGCTGACCGCGCTGTCCATGTTCCCGGGCGCCCGCGTGGTGCGCGTGCGCGAAAGCGCCGAGCCCGTGCCGCGCATCGTGGCCGGGGTGCTGGGCGAAATGGCCAAAGGGAAACTCGTTCCGGAGGCCTTATTGCTGGTGGAGGCGGGCGAGCTGCCGCCGCGCTCCCCGCTGCGCAAGGCCTTCGAGAGCGACAAGCGCGCCGCCGCCATCGCCTGCTACGCGGACACGGGCGGCGGACTGCAGCGCCTGCTCCGGGACGGGCTGGCGGAATACGGGCTCACCGTCCGGCCGGACGCCCTCGATCTGCTGTGCGCGCTGCTGGGCGAGGACCGGGGCGTGACCCGCCAGGAACTTCTGAAACTGGCCCTCTACAAGGGCGCCGTGGGCGGCGAACCGGAGGACGCTTCGGTTACGGCGGCGGATGTGGAGGCCTGCCTGATCGCGCCGGGGGAGGCGGCGGCCTCCGCCGTTATCGATGCCGTCGGCTCCGGCGACGCCGCCACCGCGGACGCGCTGCTCACAAGAGCTTTCGCGGCGGGAACGGCCAGCGTCGGGCTGATCCGCCAGACCCTCATGCATTTTCAGAAACTGCATGCCCTCGCCGGACGTCTGGGCCCGGGAGAGGACCCCGTCGCCGCCTTCAACCGCATGCCGGGCCCGCGCCTGCATTTTTCGCGCGAGGCGGCCCTGCGCCGGCAGATGCGCCTGTGGTCCACGGCCAGCCTGGAGCGCGCGCTGCTGGCGCTCGCCGACGCCGAACGCCAGTGCAAGTCCACGGGCCTGCCTGAGCGGGCCATCTGCCACCGCACGCTCCTGAGCCTCGCCAACCATGCCGCCCGCGCCGCGGCAGCGGCCTGAGCCCGTCACCGTCCGGACGTATGCCGGGCCAGGAAGGCGAGAACCGCCGTCATGACAATGATGAAAATTCCGAAGGCGGCGAACATGAACGGCAGGTCGGTTCCCAGAAAACCGGCGAGCGCCATGGAAATCGGCGTCAGGCCGAGGGCGCCGAACTGCAGAATGCTCATCACGCGTCCCAGATAATCCCTGTCGGTTGTCTGTTGCAGCCGGGTGATGATCTGTACATCAAGGTAAAGTCCCATCGCCGCCATGATTCCGATCGTGCCTGCCGCCCGTTCCAGGGTCACCGCATGCCCGAGGGAAATCATCAGTAGTCCGAGGATCGGCAGGAAGAGGAACGGCATCGCGAACAGGCGTCGCTCGTCGCGCTGGGGCAAAATCGCGGCAATGCCGAGACCGGCCAGGCTTCCGGCCGAGGCGGCGGCGGAAAGGATGCCCAGCGCGGTCACGCCCTGGGGCAGGGCGAATTTGGCGAGCAGCGGCAACCCCACCGCCAGCGGCCCGCCCAGGCCGAAATTGGCGATGACGGCGATGAGAACGAAAATGCGCAGATTGGGATGCCGGATCACATGGCGGAGTCCCGCGCCCACTGCGCCCGTAAGCCCGCCTGCCGGCCCGCCGGAGGGCCCCGCCATATTCCCGATCAGGAAGAGCGCCCAAAGCGACAGCAGGAAGGTGAGGGCGTCGATGGCGAGGAGCACCGCATAGGCGCGCTGGCCTTCCGCCGCGGGACGCGCGCCCATTTCCCCCAGAAGCGCGGCCAGGGCGAGGGCGGCGAGGGGAGGGCCGATCAGATTGGCCAGATGCATCAGCCCCTGCACGACCGCATTGCCGGACCGAAGGGCCGCGGCCGGAACGATGCGGGGAACGATGACCGATACGGCCGGCAGATAGAGCGCCCCCGCGGCGCCGAAGAGAATCGCGAAACCGTAGAGCACGGGCATGGTGACGCCGCCCGCGAGGGCCAAACCCGTCAGTACAAGGACCAGTAACAGCCTCGCCAGATTGGAGACGATCATCATGGTCCGGGGGTCGAATCGGTCGATCAGTGCACCGCCGACGAGCAGGAACGCCGCACGGGGCACGGCACCGAAGGCCAGCCACAGGCCGACGGCCGCCGAATCGTTCGTCAGGTCCAGAACCAGCCAGATCGCCGCAATGCGCGTGAACTGATCGCCGATCAGCGATGCGGCTTCGCCCCCGGCCAGCAGAACGAATGCCCGCTGAGACGCAAGTTTGAACAGACTCATGACCGGCCTCGCTTGGCGGCTCCGGGAAAACTGATAGGCTCATCCGGAATGAAAGTGAGCATGGCTTCATCATAGTGAAGCACGGTTCAGTTTCAACGGAGACACGCCCATGCCCAGGGTGCCTGACGCATATATGAAGGCCCGCAGGTCCGAAATTTTGACGGCGGCGGCGCGCTGTTTCGCCCGGGCCGGATACCGCAAGACATCGATGGCGGGCATTGCCGCGGAAGCGGGGCTGAGCGCCGGTGCGCTCTATCGCTATTTCGACACCAAGGAAAGCCTGTTCCAGGCCCTCACCGGCAGCGCCCGCGAGACCAATGCGGCGCTATGGGCACGGGCCGGAGCGAATGGGGGGCAGGGCGCGCGGCTGCATTCATTCGTGAACGGATATTTCGACATGGTCGGCGATCCGGAATGCCGCCCGTCCCTGGCGCTGGATCTCCGGCTGCGCGCTGAAGCACTGGATTCCGGCGTGGTCCGGCGCGGGCTTCAGGCGGCGTATCGGGATCAGATCGGCGAAATGGCGAAGCAGTTGCGCGGAGGGGGGAAAGACAGAAGCGGAACAGCAGAGGCGCGGGCGCGCATGCTGATCGGTCTCCTCAACGAGGCGGGGGTGCAGGCCCTTCTGATTCCGGATTTCGATCTGAAGGGCTACCGGAAGGCGGTGCTCCGGCTCGTGGATTCATGGACGTCCGCCCGACCGCCCCGGCGGTGACCGGCGACGGGCTGTCACTCCGCCGCCACGGAAGGCAGTTCCCGCAGACGGCGGACGATTTCGTCGAGTTGTTCGAGGGTGGCGTAGCCGATGCGCACCTCGCCGCCCTTGTCCCCCTTGTGCTCGATGGAAACCTTCAGGCCGATGGCGTCGGAGAGATCGCGCTCCAGCGCGCGCGTGTCCGGGTCCTTCTGATCCGCCACCGGCCCGCCCTGGCGTTCGGCCAGATCGCGCACGGCCCGCGCGACGTCCCTGTCGCGGCCCTCCCGTGCCAGGCTTTCGGTCTCGCGCACCGACAGGCCCTTCGCCACCACGCGCTTTGCCAGCGTTTCCGGATCGGCGGCCGTGAGAATGGCCCTTGCATGCCCCGCCGACAGCGTCCCTTCCTTCACCATGTCCTGCACCGGCGCGGGCAGGGAGAGCAGGCGCAGCATGTTGGCGAGATGGCTGCGGCTCTTGCCGATCACCTTTGAAAGCTGTTCCTGCGTATAGCCGAATTCGCCGATCAGGGCCTGATACCCCGCAGCCTCCTCGATCGGGTTCAGGTCCGTGCGCTGAACATTCTCGATCAGCGCGACTTCCAGCGCCTCGGCGTCGGTCAGCTCCCGGACGATCACCGGCACCGTATGGCGGCGCGCCTTCTGCGCCGCCCGCCAGCGGCGCTCGCCGGCAATGATCTGGAACGCATTGGTCTTGCCCGCCACCGGGCGCACGATAATGGGCTGCAGCACGCCCTTTTCCCGCACCGAGGCGGTCAGGGTTTCCAGCTCCTCCTCCCGGAAAGCGCGGCGCGGCTGGAAGGGATTGGGCTCCAGATATTCGATGGGCACGTCCTGCGCGCCCTGGGGACGATCCGCCGGATGCGCCTCTCGGTCCTGTTCGCCCAGCAGCGCGGAGAGGCCGCGGCCCAGACCCCTTGTGCGCTTCTCCTCGGTCATTGACTTCCCCTTCGTGCTTCGCCGGGACGCCGGCGCCGCCTTACGCGGCCTGCACCGCCCGTTCGCGCTGGATCATTTCGCTCGCCAGCCGGATATAGGCCTGGCTGCCGGCGCAGCGGTAGTCATAGAGCAGGGCGGGTTTGCCGTGGGAAGGCGCCTCGGACACCCGGACATTCCGCGGGATGACGGTCTGATAGACCTTTTCGCCCATGAATTTGCGCACATCCGCCGCCACCTGGTCGGACAGATTGTTGCGCCGGTCGAACATGGTCAGCACCACGCCCTGGATTTCCAGATCCGGGTTCAGGCTGCCCTTGACCAGTTCGATGGTGCGCAGAAGCTGGCTCAGCCCTTCGAGTGCGAAGAACTCGCATTGCAGCGGCACCAGCACCGCATGGCCCGCCGTCATGGCGTTGATGGTGAGCAGATTGAGCGAGGGCGGACAGTCCACCAGGATGTAGGAATAGCGCTCCTCCGCAGGCAGCGCACGCGCGTCCTCCAGATAGGACATGACGGCGTCGCGCAGGCGGTAGGAGCGCCGGGGCACGCCCACCAGTTCCAGTTCCGCCCCCGACAGATCCACCGTGGAGGGCACCGCGTCCAGATTGGGCACCGTGGTGGGGCTGATGGCGTCCTGCACCCGCGCGTCGTCCGTGATCAGATCATAGGACGTGATCTTGCGTTCCGCCCGGTCGATGCCCAGTCCCGTGCTGGCATTGCCCTGGGGGTCCATGTCGATGATCAGCACGCGCTCGCCCACGGCCGCCAGCGCCGTGCCCAGGTTGATGGCCGTGGTGGTCTTGCCGACGCCGCCCTTCTGGTTGGCGATCACGATGACCCGTGTGGTTTTCCCTGCCATTTCCGCTCAGCCCTCCCCGAACCGGGCCGGTTGCCGCCCCCGGTTACGCCGCCATTCGAAGCCGGAAAATCCGCGCCGCAGAATCGGTTACGCTGGGCACGGTTTCGCAACGGACTGTCCCGCATTTCTCTATGGCGGTCAATTCGGCGGCGTAGTCTTTTCCCCTGGGAAACAGCATGACCGAACCGGCGTGGAGAAAGGGGCGGGCATAGTCGATGAGCGCGGGCAGAGCGGCGCAGGCCCGCGCCGTCACCACGTCCGACTTCCAGCCCGCCATGTCCTCGATCCGTCCGGCATGGACCGTCACCGGCACCTCCATGACGCGCGCGCCTTCGCGCAGAAACGCCGCCTTGCGGCGGTCGCTTTCCAACAGATGGACGTTCGCCCGCCGCTCGGGATGGTCGTACTTCAGGATTGCGGCCAGAACCAGACCGGGAAAGCCGCCGCCGCTGCCCAGATCGGTCCAGATCCGGGCTTCAGGCGGAGCGAGGGGAAAAAGCTGTGCGGAGTCGAGGACATGGCGGCGCCAGACATCGGGCAGGGTAGCGCGGCCCACCAGATTGATCCGCCTCTGCCACCGTGTGAGCAGATCCACGTGACGGCGCAGGGCGTCGAGTGTTTCACGTGAAACAGGGAATTGGCTTCGGAAATCGTCCGCGCCGAACCGCTCCGCCATGGCTCACGCGGACCGGCGGACATTGCCCCGCCGGACATGGGCCAGCAGGACGGTCAGCGCCGCCGGAGTCACCCCGTCCACCCGGGCGGCCTGGCCGAGCGTCGCGGGGCGTGCCGCCGCCAGCTTTTCCCGGACTTCGTTGGAAAGGCCGGGCACTACCGAAAAATCCACGCCGGTGAGCAGCAGGGACTCGTCCTTGCGGAAGGCGAGAATGTCCGCCTCCTGCCGGGCGATGTAATTGGCGTAAAGGGCGTCGATTTCGACCTGTTCGGCAATGTCGGAACGGAAGCCGCCCAGTTCGGGCCAGATGGCGGCCAGCCGCTTCAGAGAAATCTCCGGATAGGCCAGCAGGTCATGGGCCGTGCGCCGGACGCCGTCCTGGTTGACCTTCAGGCCCTTTGCCACGGCCTCCTGCGGAGTCAACGACAGGCTGCGCGCCAGCTTCCGGGCCTCATCGAGAAGGTTCATCTTGTCCCCGAAATGCCGCGCCCGTTCCGCGCCCACGCAGCCCAGCTTCAGGCCCGCGGGCGTGAGCCGCTGGTCGGCATTGTCCGCGCGCAGCACCAGCCGGTATTCCGCCCGCGAGGTGAACATGCGGTAGGGCTCGGAAACGCCGCGCGTCACCAGATCGTCGATGAGCACGCCCATATAGGCGTCCGCCCGGTCGAGGATGAAGGGCTCCCGGCCGCCCAGCTTCAGGACGGCATTGAGCCCCGCCATCAGGCCCTGGGCCGCCGCCTCTTCATAGCCCGTGGTGCCGTTGATCTGCCCGGCCAGATAGAGCCCCGGAACCGCCTTGGTCTCCAGCGTGGCCAGCAGCTCGCGCGGGTCCACATAGTCATATTCGATGGCATAGCCCGGTCGCCGGATCGCGGCACGCCCCAGGCCCGGGATGGTCCTGAGAAACGCGCGCTGCACTTCCTCGGGCAGGGACGTGGAAATGCCGTTGGGATAGACCGTGTCGTCGTCCAGCCCCTCGGGCTCCAGGAAGATCTGATGACTGTGGCGCTCGGCGAAGCGCACCACCTTGTCCTCGATGGAGGGGCAATAGCGCGGCCCCGTGCCCTCGATCTGGCCCGAATAGAGCGGCGCCCGGCCCAGATTGGCCTCGATGATCTCGTGGGTGGCCCGCGTCGTGCGCGTGATGTGGCAGGGGATCTGGGGCGTGGTGATCCGCTCCGTGAGAAAGGAAAAGGGCACGGGCGGATCGTCGCCCGGCTGTTCCTCCGTTTCGCTCCAGCCGATGGTCGTGCCGTCGAGGCGCGGCGGCGTGCCCGTCTTCAGGCGGCCCATGCGCAGGCCCAGCCCGTAGAGTGTCTTCGACAGGCCGATGGCGGGCTTCTCGCCCACGCGGCCCGCCGGGATGCGCTGCTCGCCGATGTGAATGAGACCGTTCAGAAAAGTGCCCGTGGTGAGCACCACGGCGGGGGCGCGCAGCGTCTCGCCTTCGGCCGTTACCACACCGCGGACGCGCCCATCCTCCATCGCCAGGTCTTCCACCGGCGCCGCCAGCACCGTGAGATTTTGGTGCTCGAGAATGGCTGCCTGCATGGCCTGCCGGTAGAGCTTGCGGTCGGACTGGGCCCGGGGCCCGCGCACCGCCGGTCCCTTGCTGCGGTTCAGCAGCCGGAACTGGATGCCCGCCGCGTCGGCCACCCGTCCCATGAGCCCGTCCAGCGCATCGATCTCGCGCACCAGGTGGCCCTTGCCCAGCCCGCCGATGGCCGGGTTGCAGGACATCTCGCCGATGGTTTCGACCTTGTGGGTGATCAGCAGGGTGCGGGCGCCCAGGCGCGCGGCGGCGGAGGCAGCCTCGCAGCCCGCATGGCCGCCGCCGATGACGATCACGTCGTAGTCATATGCGCCCGGACTCTTGGTCATGCGGCGTTAGATAGAGGCGGGCCGGGCCACTGTAAAGCGTCCGCAACGCCGATGCTTGCGAGCCGCGGCGCGAATTGTTTCACGTGAAACGTCCGCCGCTATTTGCCGATACCGAAGTCGCGAAAAACCACATCCAGAATATCCTCCACATCCACCTGGCCGGTGATGCGGCCCAGCGCCCGCACGGCCAGGCGTACATCTTCGGCGCCCAGTTCGGTCATGGCCGGATCGGCAGTCAGTGACCGGTCCAGCGCCGCCACGGCTTCCTCGAGCGCCCGCCGGTAGATCACGCTCGCGGTCTCGCGGACATCGTCCCCGAGGCCGAGCGCGCTGCCCATCCGCTCGATCTCGGCGAGGGCCTGCTTGAGGTTGCGCTCTTTGTGGTTGCGCGTGCGGAAGCGCTCGTCCCAGGTGCGCAGGCGCTGCATCTTCCGGCGCTGGCGCGGCGACAGCGCGTTGCCGTAGCTGTCCCGGTCCTGCCAGCCGATGTGGCTCGAGAGCCCCTTGTCGTGGAGCATCTTCGTGGTCGGGGCGCCGACGCGGGACTTCTCGTCTTTCTCCCGCGAGTCGAAGGCCCGCCACTCGGGGCCGCGGTCGACCTGGTCCTCCTCGACGACGAGGCCACACGACGTACAGATGGTCTCGCCGTGCCCCTCGTCGGTGGCGAGCGTGCCCTCACACTCGGGGCAGACCCGCGCGGCCGCTCCCTGCCGCTCGTGTTCCGTGTTCTCCGATCGCTGCCGTTCGCTCTCCGCGTGGATGCTCGTGGTACTCATGGTGTGTCGGTGGACCGTCGGCGGCACCGAACGCGCCCGCCGATCGGCCAATCACTAACCTTAGGTAAGGGGCGAAAAGTATTTGAATCTATTGGCAACCTGGATCGGATCACCTCGCTACCGTCTACTGGTTTCTCGGCGACCCCCCCGATCTGGTCCGATTCGCCACCGACGGAGAGCTCACGACTCCGCTTCGACGATCCCCGACGATGCCCTCCGCCGATAGTCCTCTACGACCCACTCTGCACGATGACCCTCTACGACCCCGTTCCAATACGCTCCAACATCCCCCTCACGCCCCACCACTCTCCCTCACGCCCGCCCCGAAGTGCTGGATCCCGGCGACCCTCGGATCCCCGCCGTGGCAGGTGTCCTGTGGGGTCGCACGCGCCACTCGCCACGGGAATACTCGTCCCTGGACGGCTCACCCCGAAACCCTCATCCCTGGAGGTACGACAGGATTTCCGAGAGCGGCCGGGTGTTGAGCACGTCGCCTGCCTCACACCAGCCCCGACGGGCCTGGGCGACGCCGAGGTGCAGGAAGTCGAGTTCACCCTTCGTG
>JBKHIN010000235.1:0-5241 GCA_046538635.1 Alphaproteobacteria bacterium | reverse complement strand
GCTCCAAAACGGTCAGGCAGGGGCACGATCCCGTCGTGGCCGCCGCCGTGAAACGGTTCTATGCGCCCATTCTCGACGGCACGGTCAAGCGCTGGAAGCTGCTTGCCGCCCTGTCGGGCGGCGGTATCGTGGCGGCGGCATTGCTCCTTTCCTTCGCGGGCCGCTCGTTCCTGCCGGACTTCAATGAGGGCAGCCTGACCATCAGTGCCGTGACGCTGCCGGGAACCTCGCTCCAACAATCGGATGCCCTTTCCGGTCTCGTGGAGCGCACCATTCTGGAACAGCCGGAAGTGGTCGCCACCGCGCGGCGCACCGGCCGCGCCGAACTGGACGAACATGCGCAGAATGTGAATGCGTCGGAGATCGATGTGGCCCTGCAGATGCGCGACCGTTCCAAGGAGGCGTTTCTGGCGGACTTGCGCCGGTCGCTGTCCTCCATTCCCGGCATGAACATCATCATCGGCCAGCCCATTTCGCACCGGATCGACCATATGCTTTCGGGCACGCGCGCCGCCATCGCCGTCAAGCTGTTCGGTTCCGACCTCTACGAACTGCGACGTCAGGCGGAGGCCATCCGGACCCAGATGGAAACGGTGCCGGGCATAGCAGACCTGTCGGTCGAACAGCAGGCGGACGTGCCGGTGCTGACCGTCGACTTCCGGCGCGACGCCATCGCCCGCCACGGCCTGCGCGTGCATGACGTGGCCGAGGCGATGGAAGCGGCGTTCACGAGCGCCGAGGTCTCGCGGGTACTGGAAGGGCAGGCGGCGTTCGATCTGGTCGTGCGCTATCCACACGAGGCGAAAGAGGATCTGGACGCCGTGCGCGACACCCGCCTGACCACGGCAACGGGCGCGCAGATCCCGCTCAAGGCGCTGGCCGACATCCGCCGCGACCGCGGGCCGAACAGCATCAGCCGGGAGGATGTTCAGCGCAAGATCGTGGTCATGGCCAATGTGGCGGGACGCGATCTGCTCAGTGTGGTGAACGATATCCGCGACCGGGTGTCGGCCAATGTCTCATTGCCCGCGGGCTATCATGTGGAATATGGCGGTCAGTTCAAAAGTGCGGTGGAGGCCTCCAAACGGCTGAGCTTTCTCTCCGCCGTGGTCATCGCCGGTGTGTTCCTGTTGCTTTACATGGCCTTCAGTTCCGTGCGCGACGCGGCGCTGGTCATGATCAACCTGCCGCTGGCGCTGATCGGCGGCGTCGCGGGCGTGTTCGTGGCGGGCGGCGTGCTCTCCGTCGCCTCGATCATCGGCTTCATCACGCTTTTCGGCATCGCCACGCGCAATGGCGTGATGATGGTGGCGCACATAAGGAATTTGCTGGCGAGCGGCGAGGAAAAGGATTTCGACAGCGCCGTGCGCCGGGGGGCGATGGAGCGGCTGGTGCCCATACTGATGACCGGATTGGCCACCGCGCTGGCGCTCATTCCGCTGGCCCTGCGCAGCGGGGAGCCAGGCAGCGAAATCCAGTCACCCATGGCGGTGGTGATCCTGTTCGGCCTGCTCACCTCCACGGCGCTCAACATGGTGGTGCTGCCCGCCCTCTACCGCCGCTTCGGAGCGGCGAGACAGGGGCGGTCTGGGCCTTCCTTCTCGGCGGCCGAAGCTTATCGAAGAGCTTTGACGCATGATCCCGCCTGACGGCGTCATCAAGGCATCAACATACGCGCGTGCCTTTGCGCCGAAGTGCAGGTGACAGGATAACTCGTGCATGCCGAAAATCAGGGCGGGCCGTTCGCTTCCAGGGGGCGTCGTGAGTCTCACCCCACCCGCCGCCGGAACAGCCAGGCGCCGGCGGAAAGCGTGGCGGCGGCGATCAGCGCCATCGGCCAGGTGTGATGGAGGATGACGGAAGCCGGCACGTCCTTCAGAAACACGCCCTTGCAGATGATAATAAAGTGCGTGATCGGATTGGTTTGCGTCAGCCACTGCAGCCAGTCGGGCATGTTCTCCACCGGCGTGGCGTAGCCGGACAGCAGCACCGCCGGCGTCAGGTAGATAAAGATCCCGATCACCGCCTGTTGCTGGGTGAGCGCAAGGGAGGAAATAAACAGGCCGATGCCGATAATGGCGGCCAGATAAACAGTCATGCTCATAAAGAGAAGCGGCAACGAACCCCGGAGCGGCACGTTCAGCACCAGCCAGCCGAGCGCCAGCATGGCGCTGGCGCTGGCGAGCGCGATGAGCAGCGCCGGAGTCGTCTTGCCCAGGAGGATTTCCATCGGCTGAAGGGGAGAGACGAGAAGCTGGTCGAACGTGCCCAGTTCCCGCTCGCGGGCGACGGCCAGCGACGAGACCATGAAGCCGACCACCGCAGTCAGCACTGCGAACAGGGCGGGCACCGCCGACCACAAGGGCTTGAGATTGGGATTGAACCAGGCCCGGGCGATGATCGCGGCGGGCGGGCCCGCGCCCCCGGCCAGTTCCTGATTGTAGCGTTCGACGATCCGGGTAGCGTAGCCGATGAGGATCTGCGCCGCGTTCGAGCGCCGTCCGTCGAGAAGCAGCTGCACCTCGGCCCGCTCGCCCGCCGCGATGCGCCGTGAGAAATTCTCCCCTATATGCAGGACCATGATGACGTCTTGCGACTCGATGGCGGGCGTGATTTCCGAAACGCCCTTTAAATATCGAATGTTCTTGAATGTCGGCGCACCCTCGAACCGGCTGACCAGTTCCCGGGCTTCCAGACCTGTGTCCTGATTGAGAACGGCCATGGATACATTGCTGATGTCCTGGGTGATGGCGAAGGCATAAATCAAAAGCAGGAAGGGCGGCGAAAACAGAACCACCCAGCGGGTCTGGGGGTCGCGTGCGCTCGCAAGAAGTTCCTTCTTGATCAGTGCCAGGATGCGCCACCACATGATCTATTCCAGTCTCCTGCGTGTCGTGAAGGTGATCAGCGTGAAGAAAACTGCGGCAATGATCGAAAGACCCAGAATATCGTGCAGAAGAACACTCCGGATGTCGCCTGCAAGAAACAGTGTCTGAAGGGATGAGATATAATAGCGTGCGGGGATGGCGTAGCTGAGGGCCTGAAGCGGCCAAGGCATGCTGTTCACTTCGAAGACGAAATCGGAAAAATAAAAGGCAGGCAAAAAGGCCGTCAGTATGGAAATCTGCGCAGCGACAAGCTGGTTGCGTGTGATGGTGGAAATCAAAAGGCCCTGACCGAGGGCCGCGCCCATGAAGACGGCGGAAACCAGCGCCACGGACAGCAACGATCCCCGGAACGGCACATCGAATACGAACACCGCCGTGGCCAGCGACAGTATCATGGAGCCCATGCCCAGCAGAAAGTAGGGCACGAGCTTTCCTGCCACCAGTTCGCTGATTTCGATGGGCGTGGCAAGGAGAGCTTCCATGGTGCCACGCTCCCACTCGCGCGCAACAACGAGAGCCGTCAGCAGGGCGCCGATCAGTGTCAGGATGATCGCCAGCGAACCCGGCACGAGATAGTGACGGCTGAAAATATCCGGGTTGAACCAGACCTGTGGCTGCAGCGAAACGGTAGCGGGCAGGAGAGGGCGGCCGCTGCTGATGGATTCCTGCTTCAGCCAGTTCGCCCACAGAAGCTGGAGATAATCGCGCAGTAAAAGCGCCGTGTTCGGATCGCCGCCGTCCACGATGATTTGAATGGGTGCGGTTCCTCCCCGATGAACCTCTTCTGCAAAATGAGCGGGCAGCACGACAATGGCGTGAATTCCACCGGCCGTGAGCGCGGGCTCGAAGGTGCGCCGGTCGGGGGCCGTTTCGACTCTGAAGTAAGGGGAATTGTCCAGCGCCGCCCGGAAGCTGCCGGTTTCCGGCGTCGGCTGTTCAACCACCAGGCCGATATTGAAGAAACGCGGATCGAAGGTGACACCGTACCCGAACACGAAGAGCAAGATCAGCGGCAGAACGACGGCCACCAGAATCGTGCTGGGATCGCGCACGATCTGGCGCGACTCCTTGCGGATCAAACCAAAGGTGCGGCGAAGGCTCTCCTTGTCGGGCGGCACGCTGAGGTTCATGCGGCGGCCTCCCGTTCGTCGGCTTCGACCAGCGCGATGAAGGCATCTTCCAGCGTCGGCTCGGGTCGATCCGGCGTACGCACACTGTCCTTCAGATCGTCCGGGGCGCCGGTGGCGATGACCCGCCCTCGATAGATCAGGGCGACGCGGTCGCAATATTCGGCTTCGTCCAGAAAATGCGTGGTCACCACGACGGTGACCCCATTCGCCACCATGGCGTTGATATGCGACCAGAACTCCCGGCGCGTGCGTGGATCGACCCCCGACGTGGCCTCGTCGAGGAAGAGCACATCGGGGTCGTGCATCACGGCGCACGCTAAAGCCAGACGCTGCTTGAAGCCGAGGGGCAGGGCACCGGCGTCGGAGTCCAGGTAGGAACCGAGTGCAAAGGTCTCGCTCATGCGACGGATCGCCTTGCGCCGTCCCCCGGCCAGATTGTAGACGCCCGCGAAGAATTCCAGGTTCTGATGGACGCTCAAGTCCGCATAGAGGGAGAATTTCTGCGCCATATAGCCGAGCCGTGCCCGCGCCTTGCCGGACGCCCGGGCGAGGTCGAACCCTGCGACCCGGGCGGTGCCCGAGGAGGGTTTCAGCAAGCCACACATCATCTTGAAGGTGACGGATTTGCCCGCGCCATTGGGCCCGATGAGACCAAAGGTTTCGCCCCGCCTCACTTGGAAGCTGATGCCATCCACGGCGGTGAAATTGCCGAAGCGGCGCGTCAGGTCACGCGCTTCCACGGCGATTTCCGCCTCATGCCGGCGTTGTTCGATATCCTCCGCAAACGGAGACCGGCCCTTGGGTCCGCCGCCCAGCAGGTCCATGAAGGCGTCTTCAAAACGCGGGCGTACCGGCGTCGTCTCGGCTTCTGTCCCGGCCTCCACGTCTCGCGGCGCAGGCGGTCTTCCCTCCTTGCTTATGACCAGACGCACGCTGCGGCCTTGAATGACGCCATCGATCACGCCCGGTCGATCCAGAGTCCGCGCGAGAACCTCGCGCCGGTCGCCTTCGATATTCCGTATTGCGAAGGTCCGGCCCTGCACCCTTTGCGTCAGGTCCTGGGGCGGTCCCCGATGAAACAGTCTTCCTTCGCTGAGCAGCAGGACGGAGGCGCAGCGCTCGGCCTCGTCCAGATAGGCGGTGCTCCAGATAACGCCAATGCCCTGATCGGCGAGATCATAGACCATGCGCCACAGTTTCTGCCGCGAGATTGAGTCTACGCC
>JBKHIN010000234.1:0-5246 GCA_046538635.1 Alphaproteobacteria bacterium | reverse complement strand
CTTGACCCGTTGTGCGCTGCACACTATGTGTCCGGCGCCGGACGGGTTAACCCTGTCCGCCCCGGAAACCTGCCGTTGGAGCCGTGCGATGTTGCTCACCATGCTCAAGGCGAAGATCCACCGGGCCACCGTCACCCAGTGCGATCTGCACTATGAAGGCTCGATTTCCGTGGACCGGGACCTGCTGGACGAGTCCGGCATCCTGCCCCATGAGCAGGTGGACGTCCTCAACATCAATACGGGCGCGCGCTTCACCACCTACGCCATCGAGGCGCCGCGCGGCTCGCGCAACATCGGCATCAACGGCGCGGCGGCGCGCCTCGCCCAGAAGGGCGACCGGGTGATCATCGTGGCCTATGGCCATGTACCCGCCGAACAGGCGCGCAACTACGCCCCCACCGTGGTGCTGATGAACGAGGACAATACGGTGGCCCGGCCGGCGGTGTGAGCCCCCTCAGGCCCGTTTTCTCGTAATCAGCGCGAACACCAGGCCCCCCACGCCTCCGGCCAGACATTGAAGCGCCAGGCCGAACGCGTCGCGTCCGCCATAGATGGGCGTCACCTGCCAGAACACCGGCTTAGAGAGCAGGAAGAGCACCAGCACGCCCACGGCTCCGGCAACCGTGAACACGACGATACGCAGGCCGGGCATGGGCCGCGCCACGAAGGCGGCCACGATGAAGGCGATCAGAAAAGCCGCCGCCAGCAGCGGTGCATAGGTGGGTATCAGGCCCGCAATGTCATGCAGCATCCACGACAGTTGTTCCTCCAGCGGCACCTTGATGCCCAAGGGCGCGAATTGCTGCCTTATCGTGCCCTGAACCTGAAAAATCGCCCCCAGCACTTCCGCCACCAGAACCGCGGCAATGAAGCCAACAAAATATTTGACCAGCCGGACCATGTGCCTTCCCCGTTCACTTGAAACCCGAATTCATGCCATAACACGACCGGGCCGAAACTTGCGCGGCCATTTTACGATAGGGCGAGAGAGGCGGCACATGCGAGGCATGATTTCGGCACTGGCGGCAGCCATTCTGGTAACGGGTTCGGTTTGGGCCCAGGAGGAGACGGAGACGGCGAAGACGGCAGACGCGGCGGCGGCGGAAAAACCCTACGTGATCGAAACCGTGGCGGAGGGGCTGCACTATCCTTGGAGCCTCGCCTTCCTGCCCGGCGGCGGCATGCTGGTGACCGAGCGCGACGGGCGTCTGCGGCTGATCCGCGGCGGCGAGCTTGTGGAAGACCCGGTGACGGGCGTGCCGCCGGTCTATGTGGAAAGCCAGGCGGGCCTGTTCGACGTCACGCTGCATCCCCAGTTCGCCCTGAACAAAATGCTGTTTCTGGCCTACGCCCACGGCGACGCGGGCGCCAACAACACGCGCGTCGCCCGCGCCCGTTTCGACGAAGAGGCGCTGGAACTGAAGGACCTCGAAGTGATCTTCGAGGCCGAGCCCCTCAAGGACACGCCCGTGCATTATGGCGGGCGCATGACCTTCCTGCCCGACGGCACGCTGCTGGTGACGCTGGGCGACGGCTTCGAATACCGCGAGCAGGCGCAGGTGCTCTCCAACCATCTGGGCGCCATCGTGCGCCTCAACCCGGATGGCAGCGTGCCGGGCGACAATCCGTTCACGGATCGCGAGGACGCCAAGCCGGAAATCTGGAGCTACGGCCACCGCAATGTGCAGGCCGTTCTGTACGATCCCGATACGGGCCGCATCTACGCCCATGAGCACGGGGCCAAGGGCGGCGACGAGATCAACATCATCGAAAAGGGCAAAAACTACGGCTGGCCGCTGGCCACCCACGGCATCGACTATTCGGGCGCCTATATCACGCCCTGGACGGAGTTCGAGGGCACGGAGCAGCCGCTGCTGCACTGGACGCCCTCCATCGCCCCTTCGGGCATGACGCTCTATCGCGGCCGGAAATTCCCCCAATGGGACGGCGACTTTCTGGTCTCCGCGCTGGCTGCGCGCAAGGTCCAGCGCGTGGACATGGAGAACGGCGAAGTGACGGGCCAGGAAGCACTGTTCGAGGAACTGGGCGCGCGCATCCGCGACGTGCGCACGGGCCCGGACGGATCCGTCTATCTGCTCACCGATGCGGAGCCTACGGAGGAAAACCCGGAGGGCGGAAAGGTGCTCCGCGTGCGGCCGAAGGAATAGGCGCGATACAAAGCAGCGAAGGACGGGATGGGCGCGGAAGTCATTGGCATCTTTCCTTTTCTCCTCATCCCGGTGGCGGCGGTCCTGATCGAAATGGCCTACACGGATCGATCGCGCCGCCTCGGTCAGGGAACTCTCGGCCTCGGGCGCGGACGGCTGGCGAGGGGCCTTCTGGCCGCCCTCGGCATCATGATCCCCTACAGCGCCGTGCATGCCAGCCTGGATTTTTTCGAACGGGTGAATCAGGGCCCCCTGGAGGCCAGCGCCTATTGGGATACCATTCCGGGCTGGCTGATGATCGACCTCGGGATACACACATTCACACAACTCTTGTTCCTGACGATCTTTGGCACACCCCTGTTCTGGCTCTTTTACAGGCTGCGGTTTGCCTCGCTGGCCGGGGTCATCGTCATTGCACTGCTCATTTCCGCCGGCTGGGCGGGCGAAACTTTTCTCGATCCCTACAACCTCTGGTGCGAGCGGCACCTGAAGGCGTGCGTAACGAAGCAATTTGTGAATTTCAGCATCCCGACCCTGCTGACGGCCGTGGCGTTCTCCTTCGGCGCCGGGCTGCCGCTGGTGAAGGGCGTCAGGCGGTCTACGGACTGAGGGATTGCACGGATTGACCCATCGGGCCGGCCTCTTCCGCATACACCTTCCTTGAGCTGAGGAACGCGAAGATCGGGCGAGCGATGGACGCGCAAATGATCGAAGGAAAAAACAAGAAGGCATAAGCGCCGGACACCGATGCAACAGCGCCTTCCAGCGAGTCGAATGGGAGTGAGAAAGGCAACACCGTCACCGCGGGCAGGAAAAGGACGATCAACCAGACCCACAGTTCGGCAGACGGAGCGATCACCAGCCGCCGTTCGAAGCGCCGGTCGCGGCCCCTGAACACGAAAGCGGTCAATACGAGCGACATGGTCCCGATTGCGGGCGCGGCGTATGAAAGACCAAATGTGCTGAACGTCAGCATAAGCCCGAACGGGAACGGATCCGCCCACGATATATCCAAAAGACTGACCACAAGGGCGACAAGGGACGCAAAGACGATGACCGCCACGCTCCCCGCCACGATGCCCGCAAGCGGCGCTACGATCAGCACCGGCCGCCGGGCGCGGTATTGAGTTCGCGGCATTCGTCACCTCCGCTCAGGATCAGCGCGGGACGGCGCAGGCGGTAACGCGTCTGGGTCACGGACGCCTCCCTCATCACACTGCCTGATTGTGCCCGCCCTCTGCCGTCCCCGCCATGCGGCAGGGCGGCGCGCCCGCCCCGGTTGCGGCCCGCCCTTCCCCGTTTCCGGAATCGCAAGAAGTTTCCGCTGCAATCCGGTCCGTCAGGGTGTGGCGGACGCTCCGTGCAGGAAGCTGCAGCCCGCCCCGTTTCATGCGTTCGACGCCCGTGCGTCACCGGTAGAGGAAGTGACATGAGGAAACTGAGCCGCCTTTCCGTCCGGAGCCTCCTGCTGACGGCGGCATTCACATTCGCATTGGGCGCGCCGTTGGCCGCCGCCCAGGAAGAAGAGCCCCCGGCAAAGCCCCCGCAAAGCGAAGAACCGGAACCGGAAGGAAAGCCCGCTCCGGAAGAACCGGAACCGGCGCCCGCAAAGGAGCCGGAAGAGGAGCCGGAAGCGGAACCCGCGCCCGAGCCCGAAACTCCGCCTGCGGAAGAGCCCGCAGAGGAAAAGCCTGCCGAACCGGCGCCCGAAAAGGCAGCGCCCCCGCCCGAAGAAGAGCCCGCTGAAAAGGCCCCGCCCGAAGAAGAAGCCGTCAGCCCCCGGGAGGCGGCCATCAACGCCGTTGTGTTGATGAGCAAGCGGCTGGCAAAGCTCGACAGCTTCAGCGTAAGGGCCGGTCTCGCCTGGGAGCAGGTGCTCGACAATGGCGAAAAGATCCTGGCGCTCGAGCAGGTGCGCGCCGACGTCTCCCGGCCCCGCGGCCTGAGAATGGAACGCATCTCACCCACGCGCGAACGCGTGCTGTTTTACAATGGAGAGCAGGCCGTACTGTGGGGCCCGGTCACCCGCTATTACGCCACCGCCCCGTTCGAGGGCACCCTTGCCGAACTCGCCACCCATCTGGCGGAGCAATATGGTTATGAAATTCCGCTTGCCGATTTGTTCCTGTGGGGACATGACAAGGCGCAGATCGAGGCCATCGAGCAAGCGAACTGGATCAGCCAGGATTTGATCGGCGGCCGCATCTGCGATCATTACGCCTTCCGGCAGGACGGCGTCGACTGGCAACTCTGGATCGATACGGACAAGAGCGGCCTGCCTTGCGCCTACGCCATCACCGACCTGTCCGACCCCGCCCGTCCGCTGTTTCTCACGACCATCGAGATCGATCCGGATGCGGACTTCAACGACAGGCGGTTCACCTTCGATCCGCCGGAGGACGCCGCCGAAATTCCGCTCGCTACCGTCCGGCCCCGAAAGGAGAAGGCCCCCGCGGAGCCGGAGGAAAAGGCCGCCCCGGAGGACGACGGAGTCCCCAGGGAGAAGGAGCCGTCCGAGGGCACCGAAGAGGACAAGGACGCGCCTGAAAACGGCAAGGTTCAGGACCGCCCCGGCAAAATACGGCCGCCCATCGAATAGAGAGGAGCGTGGCTGAGATGCGTCTGATAATCTCATCCCTGGGAGCATTGATGCTGTCCTTGCCCGGACTGTTCGGGCCCGCGCCCCTGGCCCCGTCACCCTTCGCCGCCACCGTCATCGCGCCCGTGAGCCTCGTCCTGTTCACAGCCGGAAAGGCCGAAGCCCGGCAGCGGCGCGCCGGCAGGCGTCCTGCGGGCCACCGGGCTGGCCTGCGCAGCCCCGGCCGCCACAGCGTGAACCGCAGCGTGCACCGCGCAACAAGCAGGCCTCACAGGGGGCGGCCGGAATACAGGGGGGAGTACCGCCGCCCCCCTCACGGCCATTACTCACGGCGCGACGTCTACCACCATTATGACCGGGGCTACCGTCCGTACCCATACGGATGGGGAACGGGCGTTGCCGCCGCCACCGCCGCCACACTGGCCGTGGGCGCCGTGGTGGCGTCGCTTCCGCCGGACTGTACGGGCGTGACCGTCACC
>JBKHIN010000233.1:0-5252 GCA_046538635.1 Alphaproteobacteria bacterium | reverse complement strand
CGGTCGCGCAGATTGCGCACCGTGCCTTCCGCGCGCGCCCAGGCCAGTTCCTCCAGATTGACGTCGGCGACGGTGACCGTCTCCACATTCTCGCTCGCCTCCGCCGCCACGCCGTCGCGCGCGAAGGGGAAGTCGCAGGGCGTCAGGATGCAGGACTGCGCATACTGAACGTCCATGTTCTCCACATTGGGCAGATTGCCCACATTCCCCGCCATGGCCACGTAAAGCTGGTTCTCGATGGCCCGCGCCTGCGCGCAGTAGCGCACGCGCAAGTAACCCTGCCGGTTGTCCGTGCAGAAGGGCACGAAGAGCAGGCGCGCGCCCTCGTCCGCCAGCCGCCGGGCCAGTTCCGGAAACTCCGAGTCGTAACAGATCAGCACGCCGATGGGGCCGCAGTCCGTCGGGATGGCTCGGATCTCGTCGCCGCCCTTGATGTTCCACCAGTAAACCTCGTCCGGCGTCGGATGGACCTTTTCCTGCGCGTGCACCGAGCCGTCGCGCAGAAAGATATAGGCGACGTTCTGGATCTCGTTGTCTTCCGTGCGCGTGGGGTGGGAACCGCCGATGATGTTGATGTTGTAGCGCAGCGCCAGGTCGCGCATGGCCTCCGTCAGCCGGGGCGTGAAGCGGGTCAGCGCCTCGATGGACTCCACCGGCGTCAGCTTGCGCTCTTCCGCCGAGAGAAGCTGAAGCGTGAACATTTCCGGGAACACGATGAAGTCGGCGTGATAGTCCGCCACCACGTCGACGAAATATTCCACCGTGCCCATGAAATCGTCGAAGCCCGTCACCGCGCGCGCCTGAAGCTGCACGGTGGCGAGCCGCACCGTGGCGGGGTCGCGCCGGTGATCCTCCGCCCGGCCGCTTTCGGTTTCCTCCGTCCGGTAGGGGTTGCGCCAGACCATATGGGCGGCGTGGCCCAGCGACGGCTTGTCCGTGGGAAGATAGTTCTTCAGCACGCCGATGGGCTCGAAGCCGTTGCGCAACTGGAAGGACATGACCGAATCGCGAATCCGCTTCGCCTGCACGGCCTCCAGATAGCCTTCCGCCGAGCCCAGCTCGCTGATGCGCCGCGCCAGCCCCGGCAGCCGGCCGCCGAAGACGATGCCCTTGAGATCGAGGTCCTCGCACAGCCGCTTGCGCGCGTCGTAAATGCGCTGGCCGATGCGCAGCCGCCGGTAATCCGGGTCCACGCCCACTTCCATGCCGTAAAGCCAGTCGCCTTTCGGATTGTGGCGCGCCGCATAGCCGCCGCCGGTGATCTCCGACCAGGTATGCTGCGACAGCGCGGAACGTTCGTCGATGCGGAAGGAGGCGGCATAGCCCACCACCCGGTCCTCATATTCGACGAGGAACTGGCCTTCGGGGAAATTGGTGATATGGCCCTGAATCATCCCGGCCGTATAGGGCAGCTCCTCCGGGTAAATGCGCTTCATCAGCGCCGCGATTTCGGGCACGTCGGCAATGCGCGCCGCGCGCACGGTCAGCGCGGCGGGGCGGCGTTTGGAATTCATCTGGCCTGAACTCTCCTCCTCCTTGCGCCTCGTTTCCGGCGCCATCGGCGCGCCGCGGGCGCAGCGTTGTGTCTTAACCTATGGCGGCGGTGCGCAAGTTCAATCGCCGCCGGAAACCGGGCGAAGGCGGAATCGCGGCGCCGCGGTCACACCCGGGCGGCCGCATTCCCCGGCACGGCAATTTTTTAAACCGGATGGATTGCCCGCGCCTACCATCTGTGGTTTTCTGGCAAAAACCGGCCTCCCGCTATGGGATAGGGCGGCTGCTGTGCCGGGCCCCCCGGAAGTCGATGCGGGAACAGGCGCACGGAGCTTTTCGCAGCTTCGGGCCGTACACAGTGCTGCGATAAAAGAGATTGCCTCCGTGTGATGAGTTTCCGGAGGCTGACTGTATTCGGCTGCCTGTCCACGCGGCTGGAGGGTGTGTGGATCATCCGCCCGGAACGTGACGGGCTGCGCTGTATCGCACCTGCAAAATTCACCAGTTCGTATATGCAGAATCGCCAATGGCGGCGCGGGGTTAAGTTTCATCCATACACGGATGCGTTGGATGCAGTTACGCAACAGGTTAGAAAAAAGCAGGTTGGTTTACGGCAAAACCTTGGCCTCTGCCGGGAGCTTGGCGTAAAGGAGACGAACCGGCGGCGGAGTCGCCGGCCTGCTTCCTGAAATCGCCATAATTCCGGGCACAGAATTCCGGGAAGGCATGACGGGCAAACACATTCGTGCCGGAGCGTGGACCGGAGTCCGGCACGGTCAACTGGAAAGGCGGCACATGGGGGAACGTGGCGACCTGTCCGGAAACGGGATGACGGCTCTGCCGGCGGCGGAACTTGCCGGCGCCGGCGCGCACGAGATGCCCGTGCGGCTGATTCCGGACATTCCGGTCATCGATCCGTGGACGGGCCAGAATTTTCAGCAATACGGTCCGCACACGGCCTATCTTCTCTGGCTGCTTCGTCAGCCCGGCGATCCCGCCCGCTACCGGCCGGCGGATTTTCATCCGCTGATCGCGCGCGTGCGCCATGCCCATTACCGGCGGGGCGGTCACCGGACCCGTTCCATGCGCCGGGACGGAACCCTCAGCGCCCGGCGTCAGCTCGACGCGCTCACGCTGGGCCTGTGCTGCGGCTGGCGGGCGCTCGACCGGGTGCAGGCGCGCTGGCTTCACGCCTGGCTGGGCTCGCTGCTGGGCGCCGGAGAGCGGGGCGGGGAAAGCTGGTTGGGCAGCCGGGCCGAAAGGACGCTTGCGGAATATTGCCGCGAGCATTGCCGCCCCCGCCACAGCGATCGGGTCGAGACGGCGTTCCGCCGGATCTCCGCGGCGGGCATGATGGGCATTTATGAAAACGCGTGCTGCTTCGAAAGCTGGCGCGACGTGGAGATGCTTCTCATGAGCGCATGGCGGTCCGGCATTTCGCTGGTCGATGAGGAAGGACATCTCCTGCCGGGCTGGAAGCCGCGCTTCGCGCTGGCTTTCGCCATGAGGTTTCCGGAGATTTCGTGAGGGAGCAAGCACGGCCGGGCGTGCCGCGGATGAGCGGCCGCTGCCTGCCGTCAGTAACGCGTATCGGGAATGGGGTTGGTTGTGAACGGATTACCTTCGAGGGCCGGGGACGAAGCGGTCCTGAACACCTATCTGGGACAGCGTGTGCGCATGGCCCGGATCGCACTGGGCATCAGCCAGCAGGCGCTGGCCGACAGGCTGGGCCTGACCTTTCAGCAAATCCAGAAATACGAGCGCGGGCGCAACCGCATCTCCGCGTCCAGACTGTTCGAAATCGCGCGCGTTCTGGGGATCGGTATCGAGGTCTTCTACGAGGGGCTGGAAGAGGGGGCGCATGGCCCTCTGCCCAGCCGGATGAACGACCTGACGGAAGCTTACGAGCGCCTGTCGCCGCAGTTCGGCGCGCGCGAGCTGGTGGAGCTGAACCAGGCCTTCATCCGCGTGCCGGGGCCCGAAACAAGGGCGAAGATCATTCAACTGGCTGAACTGCTCGCCGAAAGCGGGGCGAAGAACGAGGAAGCCCCCGCCCGCGATGCGGACGCAGTGGGCACGTCCGCGCAAACCGGGGAACGCCCCCGCCTGTCCGCAAAGCTGGCGGTGGCGTAAGGCAAGCGCGGCCGGAACGCAACGCCGCCCGCATTTCGTGAGCCGCTTTTCCGGCCGCTCTTCGCGGCCCCTTGCGGTTCGCCTTGCGCTCCATGAAATGTGTGCTCCTCCGGCGCCCGCAGGCGCCGGGTGGCATACGGGCGCGCGCAATGGCCTTGAACATTCTTCTGGGACTGATCCTTCTTGCCGCGGGCGGCGATATTCTGGTTCGCGGCGCCGTGCGTCTGGCCGAATTCTTCAGGGTTTCCCGGCTCGTGACCGGCCTGGTGCTGGTGGGTTTCGGAACCTCGCTGCCCGAAATGGCCACGAGTGTGGACGCAGCGCTCAAAGGCTCGCCCGGCATCGCGGTCGGCAATGTGGTCGGCAGCAATATCGCCAATATCCTCCTCATTCTCGGCATCGCCGCCATCCTTATGCCCCTGCGCTGCGACCGGCGGGCGTTCAGGCGTGACGGGCCCATGCTCGCAGGCGCAACCGCCGCCGTCATGGCTGTGGCGCTGGGGGGTGAGATCGGCCGCCTTGCCGGAGCCCTGTTTCTTGCGGCCCTGGCCCTTTACGTGACCGCGGTCTACAGGATCGAGCGCCGGCTCCATGATGCCTCGGCGCGCCTGCATGAAGGCGAGGCAACGCTCATGGACGTACCGCAACTGCCCATCCCCGAAAGGATACGGCCCTGGCCCGGGGCGGGAATGGCGCTGGCCGGCCTCGGTCTCATCATCTGGGGCGCCGATCTGATGGTCAGCGGCTCCGTCGAACTCGCCCGCGCGCTGGGCGTGAGCGAAACCGTGATCGGGCTGTCCATCGTGGCGGTGGGGACATCCCTGCCCGAACTCGCCACCTCGGTGATCGCCGTCGTGAAGCGCGAGGCCGACATCGCGGTCGGCAACATCATGGGCAGCAACATATTCAATCTGCTGGGCATTCTGGGCGTCACGGCGCTGGTAAGGCCGATCGCGGTGCCGCGTGAATTCCTCGATTACGACTGGTGGATTCTGGCGGGCGTCACCGCGCTTCTCCTGGTTTTCGCCCACACCGGCTCGCGCCTCTCCCGGGCCGAGGGCGGGATCTTCCTGGGAGGTTATGCTCTCTTTCTCGGGCTGCTAGTCTATCGAAGCATCGTACAGTGAAGGTTGTGGCCGCGCCTGCCGGGCGCCCGGCGGCCCGCGGCAGGGGAGGCGTCTGGAATGGAGCACGGGGCGGGCTTGTCGCTGATGGCGCTCGTGGCCTCGGTGGTGGTTCTGTGCGGCATCCTGTTCCTGCGTTTCCGTCAGCCGGCGATGATGGGGTTCATTATCGCGGGCATCGTCATCGGCCCTTCCGGCCTGAAGCTGATCACGAATACCGAGACCATCCGCACCGTCGCCGAGCTGGGCGTCCTGCTGCTCCTGTTCGTGATCGGGCTCGAAATCAGCATGCGCAGCCTGCGCAAGATCCTGGGCGTGGTGTTTCTGTGCGCGGCGCTTCAGTCGGCCGCGGCGCTGGGCATTACCGCGGCGCTGGGCTGGTGCCTCAACTGGCCGTGGCAGCAGGCGGTTCTGGTGGGTTTCGTGCTCTCCCTGTCGAGCACGGCGGTGGGCATCAACCTGCTGCACAATATGGGCGAACTGCATCACCGGGCCGGGCGC
>JBKHIN010000232.1:0-5255 GCA_046538635.1 Alphaproteobacteria bacterium | reverse complement strand
GCTGATCGCTCTGGCTTACGGCGCACACGGATTGCTGGGGTGAGCGGCAGGGCGCAGGGCGGGTCGAAGCGTGAGCGCAGACCCGCCAACCTGGCGGGTTTGCTCGATGGCGGGTTTCCGCTTCGCTCCAACCCGCCCTACAATTTCCCCGCGATCTGCTCCGCCAGTTCCTTGAGTTCGTCGCCGCCGGCCTGATCCGCCTGGCCGTGGCCCTTGAGCGGCTCCTTCTCATAGCGCGGCACGATGTGGAAATGCAGGTGGAAGACGCTCTGGCCGGCCGCCTTGCCGTTGAACTGGAAAATCTGAATGCCGTCCGGCTCCAGCGCCTCGCGCACGGCGGCGGCGACCTTCTGCACCCGGGCGATCAACTCGCACAGCCCTTCGGGCGGCGCGTCGAAAATATTTTCGGAATCGAATTTGGGGACCACCAGCGTATGCCCGCGCGATTGCGGAAACAGGTCCATGAACGCCACCGCGTGATCGTCCTCGTAAACCTTGTGCGCATCGGCCTCGCCGCGCAGGATTTTCGCGAAGATATTGCTGGGATCGTAGGCCATGGGTTGAGCCCCTTTGTGGTGTGGTGAAGCGCCGGTTCTGGCGCGCAGCGGCGATGCACGCCCTTGGCGGTTGCGTGGCAGCAAACAGCACAAAGGCGGACAAAAGGTCAAGGGGGCGGGCGCGGATCTTAATGCGGATCTTGAGCGTCCCCGCGCCGGAACGGCAGATGCGCCGCCAGTTCCGCGCTGTCCTCCGCCACCGCCTGGCGTTCCCGTTCGAGATAATCGGCGACCGCGTCGCGGAAGCCGGGATCGGCGATCCAGTGCGCCGACCAGGTGGGGCAGGGGGCGTAGCCGCGCGCGACCTTGTGCGCCCCCTGGGCCCCGGCCTCGACCCGCTTCAGCCCGCGGGCGATGGCGAAATCCATGGCCTGGTAATAGCAGGTCTCGAAATGCAGGAAGCGGTGGTCCTCCGTACACCCCCAATAGCGCCCGTAGAGCGTATCGCCGCCGATGAAGTTCAGCGCCCCGGCGATGTAACGCCCTTCTCGGCGGCACATCACCAGAAGGATGTTTTCCGCCATTGCTTCGCTCACCAGGCTGAAAAATTCGCGGTTCAGATAGGGCCGCCCCCATTTGCGCGCGCCCGTGTCCATGTAGAATTCAAAGAACGCGTCCCAGTGCGCCTCGGTGAGGCCGCTGCCCGTGATCCACTCGATTTCGATGCCGTTCTCCAGCGCGCCCGCGCGCTCCCGGCGGATGGTCTTGCGCTTGCGCGACGACAGGCCTGCCAGAAACTCGTCGAAGGAGTCGTACCCCTCATTCCGCCAGTGAAATTGCCGGTCCGTGCGCTGAAGATAGCCGGCATCGCCCAATGCGCGCCATTCCGCCTCCGTGGCGAAGGTGACGTGCACGGAGGAAATGCTCGACTGTGCCGCGATCTGCGCCGCGGCGGCGCCCAGCAAACGCTCCCTATCCGGATCGGGCCCGCCGCGCGCCAGCAGCCGCCGCCCGGCCGCGGGCGTGAAGGGCACGGCGATCTGCAGTTTCGGGTAATAGCGCCCGCCCGCCCGCTCGTACGCGTCGGCCCAGCCGTAATCGAAGACATATTCGCCCTGGGAATGGCCCTTCAGATACATGGGCGCGACGCCCAGCACGCCGCCCTGCGCATCCTCCAGCACCAGGTGGTGCGGCGCCCAGCCGGTCTCCGCAGCCACGGAGCCGGAGTCCTCCAGCGCCTTGAGAAAGGCGTGGGAGAGAAAGGGATCGAAGGGCAGGCCTTGCGGATTGGCGCAGGCGTCCCAGTCCTCGGCCGCGATGCCGGAGATACTGCGCACCAGCCGCGCGCGGTGAGGAGAGAGTGGAGAGGAGCGAGAAGCGAGAGGCGGTTTCGTCAACCGGATCCTCCTTGCGATGCAGACCTTCTATCTATGTTTTCATCGCTTCCCGTCAACGAAGCGATCCTTGCCGGGCAAACCCTCTCTCTCCTCGCTTCTCTTCCCTCGCTTCTCGTCCCTTCACGCCAGTTCCGCCACGGCATCGATTTCCACCGCCACGTTGAAGGGCAGGGAGGGCGCGCCCACCGCGAAGCGGGAATGGCGGCCGCGCTCGCCGAACACCTCCACCATCAGGTCGGAGGCGCCGTTGATCACCGCGGGGTGCTGGTCGAAGTCGGCTGCGCAGTTGACGAAGCCGCCCAGCTTGACGATCCGGTGCACCCGGTCCAGATCGCCGCCCGCCGCCGCGCGCAACTGGGCGATGATGTTGAGCGCGCACAGCCGCGCGGCCTGCTGGCCTTCCTCCACCGAGAACTCCTTGCCCACCTTGCCCTGGAACTCCAGCCCCTTTCCGCTCACCGGCACCTGGCCCGAGACATGGACCCGGGAGCCGCTGACCACGAAGGGCACGTAATTGGCGGCGGGGGCCGCGGGTTCGGGAAGGGAAATCTGCAGTTCGCGCAATCGCTTGTCGATCAGGCCGCTCATATTGCCCTCCGCCTTTCGAAAACCGGTCAACCTCGTGATTGTCGCGGCGACGATAGCACCGGCAGGCCGCCCGCCGCTACCGCCCGCCCTTATGTCCCCTTGAGTGCGCCGCCCGGATGGCCGATAAGGGGACAGGGGATGTGTTCATCGGAGCCATGTCATGACCGGGCGCCTGATTCAGTTCATGCTTTGCGCGACAATCCTGTTCGGCCTCGGGGTCGCCGGCGCCGAGGCACGTCGCGGCGGCGTGGAGGCGGCGCCCTACCGGGGCACCTACGAAATGAGCATGCGCCGCGCCGATCCGACCACCGGCATCCACGGCGCCAGCGGGCAAATGACCATGGAATGGATGGATGTGTGCGAGGGCTATACGCTCAACCAGCGCATCATGACGGAGCTGATCTTCCGCGAAGGCGAGAACATGGTCACGGACCTGCGCGTGTCCACCTGGGAATCACGCAACGGCAAGAAGTTCCGCTTCTCCTACCACAATTACGTCAATGGCGAGCCGGCCGAGGTCAGCCAGGGCGAGGCCGAGCGCAACGGCGACGGCAGCGGCCAGGCGGACTACAAATGGCCCCAGGGCAAGGAGGCGCAGTTCCCGCCCGGCACGGTGTTTCCCACCGCCCATGGCAGGGAAGTGGTGCGCGCGGCGCGGGCCGGCCGGCGCTCCTTCAGCCGGATCGTGTTCGACGGCGCGCCCGACGGCGCGCTCTACCGCGCCGTCGCTTTCATCGGCGACAAGCGCCGGGCCGAGCGGACAGCGGGCCGGGCGGACCCGCCCTGGAAACGCACGCTGGACAAGCTGGACTCCTGGCCCGTGATCGTCAGCTATTACCGGGTGGGCGATTCCAGCGAGATGCCGGAATACGAGTTCAGCTACCGCCTTTACGAGAACGGCGTCAACGACCAGCTCTTGATGGATTATGGCGACATGGTTTTCGAGGCCAGCCTCGCGGGGCTCGTCCTCTATGACAGCCCGGGCTGCTGATCAGAGGTCAGATGCCAGATGACAGATGACAGAGGCGGCCGGGTACCGCAGGCCACGGACACTGGACGAGCCGGGCGCCAATCTGTCTTCTGACCTCTGACCTCTGATAAGGGCTGGCGGCGGGGCGCAGGATTTGTTCCACTGCCAGTGAAACCTGACGCCGCCGTCACCCTGCGGCGGACACCCGCGAACGGAGGATTTCCCCATGAAACTCGCTGAAAACTGGATCGGCGATCTGGGCGGTGATCTGGCCTCGACGCCGGACGAGATCGTGCAGCAGATCGCCGCGCTGGACATTCCCACGAAGGCGTTCATCGACGGGCAGTATGTGGACGCAAAGAGCGGCAAGACCTTCGAGTCCATCAGCCCCATCAACGGCAAGGTGCTGGCGGAGGTGGCCGAGTGCGACAGGGAAGACGTGGACGCCGCCGTCACGGCCGCACGCCGCGCCTTCAATGCGGGCAAATGGGCGAACATGGCGCCGGGCGCGCGCAAGCGCACGCTGCTGCGCTTCGCCGACCTGATTGCGAAGCATGCGGACGAACTGGCGCTGCTCGAAACCCTTGAGATGGGCAAGCCCATCTCCTTCTCGCGCAATATCGACATGAACGGCGTGGTGGAGACCGTGCGCTGGTATGCGGAAGCCATCGACAAGGTCTATGGCGAGATCGCGCCCACCGCGCCCAACACGCTGGACCTTGTGACCCGCGAGCCCATGGGTGTCGTGGGCGCCGTGGTGCCTTGGAACTTCCCGCTGATGATGGCCGCCTGGAAATTCGCGCCCATTCTGGCCGCGGGCAACAGCCTGGTGATCAAGCCCGCCGAGCAGTCGCCCCTGTCGCTGCTGCGCGCCGCGGCGCTGGCGGCCGAAGCGGGTATCCCCGAGGGCGTCTTCAATGTGCTGCCGGGCTACGGGCCCACAGCGGGGGCGGCCATCGGCCGGCATATGGATGTGGATGCGGTGGCCTTCACCGGCTCCACGGAAGTGGGCAAGCTGTTCCTGAAATATGCGGGCGAATCCAACATGAAGTCCGTGTCGCTGGAATGCGGGGGCAAGTCGCCCAACATCGTGTTCGCCGATTCCGACCTGTCCAAGGCGATTTTCGGCGCGGGCTTCGGCGTGTTCTTCAATTCCGGCCAGTGCTGCAACGCGTCCACAAGGCTGATCATCGAGGAAAGCGCCAAGGACCAGTTCCTCGAAGGGCTGAAAGCCTTTGGCGACGGCATGAAGCCGGACAATCCGCTCAACCCGCAAACCAAGATGGGCACCATCCTGGACGACGTGCAGACCGAGCGGGTGATGGGCTATATCGAAAAGGGCCGCAGCGAAGGCGCCTCCATCTATTCCGGCGGCGAGCAGGTGCACCGGAATACGGGCGGCTATTATGTGGAACCCACCATTTTCGATGACGTCCGTAACGAAATGACCATCGCCCAGGAGGAGATTTTCGGGCCCGTGCTCACCACGATGACCTTCAAGGACATGGACGAGGCCGTGGCCATCGCCAATGATTCGATCTACGGCCTGTGGGCGAGCGTGTGGACCAAGGATATCGACAAGGCCCACGGCGTGGCCCGGAAGCTCCGTGCCGGGACGGTCAACATCAACGACACGGCGGGCGGCGACATCACCGTGCCCTTCGGCGGCTACAAGCAGTCCGGCTTCGGCCGCGACAAGTCCCTCCACGCGCTGGAGAAATACACCCAGCTCAAGACCACGCACATCAAGCTGGGGTAGGGCGGACGATTGCAGGGCGGGCATCGCCCGGCAAAGGCCGGGCG
>JBKHIN010000231.1:0-5283 GCA_046538635.1 Alphaproteobacteria bacterium | reverse complement strand
CGGCGCACTTTCGGCAAGCGGCTTGCCGACCACCAGGTGGTGCGCCACAAGATCGCCGAGATGCTCCGCAAGGTGAACGCCACCCAGAGCTATCTGGAACTGTGCGCCTGGCGCGTCTCCCGGGGCGAAACGCCGGTGGCCGACCTCGCCATGCTCAAGGTGCAGGCGACGCTGACGATGGAATTCTGCGCGCGCGAGGCCATGCAGATTCTGGGCGGCGCGGGCTATATGCGCGGGCCGCGCGTCGAGCGTATCTACCGCGAAGTGCGCGTGAACGCCATCGGCGGGGGCTCCGAGGAGATCATGCGCGACCTGGCGGCGCGGCAGATCGGGTTGTGACGGAAACGGCTTCACTTTATTGTTCTCCGCTTGCTGATGTTCACACAAAGTCACAAAGGAGACACGAGGAACACGAAGAATTCAGAAATGAGAAACATGGTTTCCCTTCGTGATCTTCGCGCATTTTTCGTGCCTTCGTGTGAACCGCAAATGCGACGGATATTCCGAAGGGCAAAAATGGAATGACCTTCAAACACATCCTCTATGAGACGGACGGCCGCGTGGCGCGCATCACGCTCAACCGCCCGGAGCGGCTCAACGCCATTGCGCGCGGCATGCCGGGCGAGATCGCGCAAGCCGTCGATATGGCGAATGCGGACGATAGCATCCATGCCATTGTGATCACCGGGGCGGGGCGCGCCTTCTGTTCCGGCTACGACCTCAAGGAATTCGCCGAGAAGAAGGGAGCGAACGAGGGCGCTCAGGGGACGGAGCAGCCGTGGGACCCGATGGCGGATTTTTACCTCATGTACCGCAATACGCAGGATTTCATGGCGCTGTGGCGCTCCTACAAACCCACCATCGCGCGCGTGCACGGCGATGCCGTGGCGGGCGGCAGCGACATCGCGCTCTGCTGCGACCTCGTGGTGATGGCGGAGGAGGCGCGCATCGGCTATCCGCCCGCGCGGGTCTGGGGCTGTCCCACGCCCGCCATGTGGGTCTATCGTCTGGGGGCGGAGAAAGCCAAGCGCATGCTGTTCACCGGCGACCTCGTCACCGGGCGGGAAGCGGCGGAGATGGGGCTGGTGCTCGAGGCCGCGCCCGCCGCCGACCTCGACGGGGTTGTGGACCGCCTGCTGGGCCGCATCGCGAGCGTGCCCCGCAACCAGCTCATGATGCACAAGCTGATGATCAACCAGGCGCTGGACAGCATGGGGCTGACACAGACCCAGATGTTCGCCAGCCTGTTCGACGGCGTGGCCCGCCATTCGCCCGAGGGCGTGTGGTTCAAGCAGCGGGCGGAGGAGGCGGGTTTCAAACAGGCCGTGAAGGAGCGGGATTCCGGCGATCCCATCGCCGGGGGCGTGTCGCGGCCCTGGCGGCGGTTTTGATTAGCCTGTCTTCCGTGAACAGAATTGTCATCCTTCGGGCCACGGGCGCCGCCCGCGGTGCCGGAGGATCTCAAGCAACAGGCGGGAAAACTCTCGCGGGGCCGCCGGAGATACTCGCGCTCGCGCCTGTCCCCGGCATGACCGGGGACCTGCGCGACGCAAGGATGACATTCTTTGCGAGCAACACAAGAGTGAGGGTTCGATGACACTTCCGCTGGCGCTCTATCGCGGGTTCGTCAACACCTGGGAATGCGACGAGATGGGCCATATGAACGTGCAGTTCTACATGGCCAAGCTGGACGAAGGGCTGCACCATCTGCGTGCGGCGCTGGGCATGCCCGCCGCCGCGTCCGGCGGCCTCGCCCTGCGCGTCACCAGCGTCCATGTGCGTTTTCTGGCCGAGCAGCGGGCAAGCGACACGCTGGCCATTCGCGGCGGCGTGGCGGGAGCCGATGAAAGCGGCGTCACCGTCTATAGCGAGATGGTCAATCCGGGAGCGGAGCGGGTGGCCGCCACGTTCCGGAGCCGTCTCGAAGCGTGGGACCGCAAGGCGGGAGCGCCGGCGCCGGTGCCGCCGGAGGTGCTGAAGCGGGCACGGGAATTCCGCTGCGACATTCCGGAGTACGGAAGCGCGCGTGGCGTCCCCGCCGTACCGGACCTGCCCGCCTTCACGCTGGACGAGGGGCGCAGACGGGGACTCATCGAAATCTATCGCGGCGCGGTGATGCCCAAACATTGCGACGTGTACGGCTGGAATTCGCTGCAGCATTATGCGGGGCGGGTGTCCGACGGCGCGCCCCATCTGTGGCTGGCGCTGGGGCTGGACCGGCAGAAAATGCTGGAGATCGGCCACGGCGTGGCCGTCGTGGAATTCTGCTGGCGGCACGAAGCGCCGCTGGAAGCGGGCCGGACGGTGGTGGCCGCGAGCGGTGTGCTGGACACGGGGCGCAAGACGGTGAGCCTGCGCCATTGCCTGTTCGACGGCGCCACGGGCAAGCCCGTCGGCGTTTCGGAGGCGGTCGCCGTGGCGCTGGACCTGAAGGAGAGGCGCGCCGTGGAATTGCGCGATGACGAGCGCGCCATGCTGGAAAAGGGGCGGGTTCAGTGGCCTGAGGCCAATTCCTCCTGAAGCGCAATGATCCCTTCGCGGAGGATCTTAGGCTGCTCGATGGGCAGAAAGTGCCCGGCCCCCTCGACGATTTCAATCCGGGCCCGGGGCAGGACACGCCGGAAGCGGCCGCGGGCGGCGGGCACGAAGGTGGACCGTTCCGTGCCGCACCAGACGCGCACCGGGCAGGACACTTCGGGCAAGCGCCGCCAGAGCCGGGAGCAGTGTGCCGAGAAATTCTCCGCCTCCCATTCCGGCGCGCAGGCCAGCTCCACCTGGCCGTCGGCACGCGGACGGATGCCGTGGGCGATGTAATCCTCCAGCGCTTCCCGCGGCCAGTTCCTGAAGGCGCCGCGCCCCCGGTAGGCGCGGAACACGGCGCGCGCACTGGGCCAAACGGCGCGCCGCCGCGCGGCATTGCGGGCAATGGAATAGACGTGGCCGCGCCAGCCGAGGGTCCGCCGCAGGCGCATCAGCCAGTAGAAGGCGGGCGGCAGGATGACGGGCTCGGCAATTGCCAGTCCGCGCACCAGATCGGGCCGTGCCGCCGCCGTCATCAGGCTGACCGCGCCGCCCATGGAATGGCCCCCCAGCAGAACGGGGCCGTGCGGTTCCAGAAAGGCGATCAGGTCACGGACGTAAATATCCCAGGAATGATCCGGCCCCGGACGGGCCGGAAGCTCGCTCAGGCCGTGCCCGCGCAAATCCGGCGCGATGACGCGGAAGCGTTTCGCAAGAGGCGTGAGCATCTGCCGGTAGGTGCGCGCGTTCAGTCCGTTCGCATGCACGAACACCAGCGGCGGCCGCCCGGACCCGCCCCAGTCCAGGAAATGCATGCGCCCGCCGGGCCTTCGCCGCGCTGCATTGTCCGCGCAGGCGGGCAGCGCCGCAAAGGAGGAGACGGGGGTGGTTTCGGCCCCGTCCGGCCGCGCGGGAAGGACGGTCATGGCGGTCTCTCCCTGTTCCCGTTACGGGATACGGACGGGCACACGATAGGGCGTATCCGGGACAAAGCAAGGCACGGTTCAGATGTCAGATTCAGAATGCAGATGTCAGAGGTGCTTCGGCATGCTCACAACCGGGCGTCTCTGACATCCAGCATCTGATCTCTGACATCCGGTTTCACGCCGCCGCTTTCGCCTGCGGATTGAAGCGGCCGTAGAAGGTTTCGCCCTTCTGCGCCATTTCCTTCAGCAGCGCATTGGGCTTGAACCGTTCGCCATACTCCGCGGCCATGCGCTCGCATTCTTCCACGAAGCGCTTCGCGCCCACCGTGTCGATCAGCGACAGGGTGCCGCCCGTATACGGAGCGAAGCCCCAGCCGAAGATGGAACCCACATCGCCATCGCGCACGTCTTCCAGCACGCCTTCCTCGAAACAGCGCGCCGTTTCCAGCGCCTGGATGTAGAGCAGGCGCTTTTTCACCTCTTCCACATCGGGTTCGGCATGCGGTTTACCGGCGTAGTTGTAGACGGCGGGCCAGATGCGGGACGGCTTGCCGTCCTCGCCATATTCGTAGAAGCCCTTGCCCGCCTTGCGCCCGACACGGTCATGCTTTTCCACGATCCATTCGGTCAGGTCGCCCGCCGGGCCGCCGGCCGAGGCATCGCCGAGATCCTCCCTGGTCTGCTTGCGGATCTTGTGGGCCGTGTCGAGACCGACACTGTCGGCGACTTCCATCGGTCCCATCGGCATGCCCGCCATGCGCCCGGCGTTTTCCACCAGCGCCGGGTTGACGCCTTCCGCGATCATGGTCAGGCCTTCATTGACATAGGTGCCGAAGCAGCGGGAGGTGTAGAAGCCGCGGCTGTCATTCACCACGATGGGCGTCTTGCGGATCTTGCCCACATAATCGATGGCCGTGGCCAGGGCCTGCGGGCCGGTCTTCTCACCACGAATGATTTCCACCAGCGGCATGCGCTCCACCGGCGAGAAGAAGTGGATGCCGATGAAATGCTCCGGTCTTTCGGAGGCCTCCGCCAGGCTGGTGATGGGCAGGGTGGACGTGTTGGAGCCGAAGACCACGTCCGCGCCAGCGGCGGCCTGCGCCTTTTTGGTGACGTCCGCCTTGATGCCCCGGTCCTCGAACACCGCCTCGATGATGAGGTCACAGCCCTTGAGATCGTCATAGGAATCCGTGGGCTGAATGAGGCCCAGGACATCCGCCTTTTTGCCCTCGTCCATCCTGCCGCGCTCGACGCGTTTGGCGAGCAGCTTTTCCGAATAGTCCTTGCCCTTCTCCGCGTTCTCCCGGGACATATCGAGCAGCACCACCTCGATCCCCGCCATCGCGGAAACATAGGCGATGCCCGCGCCCATGAGCCCGGCGCCCAGAACGCCCAGCTTTTTGCATTCCGTTTTGCCCACATCCTGCGGGCGGCGCGCACCTTTCGAAAGCGCCTGGGAGGACAGGAACAGGGTACGGATCATGTTGCGCGATTCGGGCCGGTTCAGGAGGTCGACGAAATAGCGCGCCTCGATGCGCAGGCCCGCATCGATGGGCACCTGAACGCCCTCATAGACCGCCTTCATGATGTTGATCTGGGCGGGATAGTTGCCGTAGCTCTCCTTGCGCAGGAGAGCATTGCCGATGACGAAAGTGTTGGTGTCGTCATAGGGGCCACCGCCGGGGATCTTGAAGCCCTTCTTGTCCCAGGGCTGTTCGGCGTCGCCCTCCTCCTTGATCCAGCGCTTGGCCTCGAAGATAAGCTGATCGGCGGGCACCACCTTGTGCACGATGCCGCTCTTGAGCGCCTTTTCGGGGCTCAGGCTGGTGCCCTGAAG
>JBKHIN010000047.1:0-12242 GCA_046538635.1 Alphaproteobacteria bacterium | reverse complement strand
CTCATCGTCATCGGCGCCGGACCGGGCGGCTATAACTGTGCCATCCGCGCGGCGCAACTGGGCATGTCCTGTCTGGTCGTGGAAAAGCGGAGCTCACGGACGCTTGGCGGCACATGCCTCAATGTCGGCTGCATTCCCTCCAAGGCGCTGCTGCACGCTTCGGAAGCCTTCGCCCAGGCGCAGGATCATATGTCGAAAATGGGCGTGAAGACGAAGGGGGTGGAGCTCGACCTCAAGGCCATGATGCAATTCAAGGACGCGGGCGTGAAAGGCCTCACCCAGGGCGTCGAGTTCCTCTTTAAAAAGAACAAGATCGACCATGTCTTCGGTACGGGGATGATCGAGGGGAAGGGCCGGGTCCACGTCACCAAGCTGGATGGCGGTTCGGAAAGCTACCAGTGCCGGAATATTGTTCTCGCCACGGGCTCCGAGGTGGCTACCCTGCCCGGCGTCGAGATCGACGAGGAGCGTATTGTTTCCTCCACGGGGGCCATCGCGCTCAAGCAAGTGCCCCGGCATCTGGTGATCGTGGGCGCGGGCTATATCGGTCTCGAGCTGGGCTCGGTTTGGCGGCGGCTGGGCGCGCGCGTCACCGTTCTGGAATATCTGGACCGTATCACGCCGGGGCTCGACAGCGAACTGTCCCGGCAGTTCCAGCGCATTCTCGGCCGCCAGGGTCTGGCGTTCAAGCTGGGCACGCGCGTCACCGCAGTCGAGAACGGCAAGGACGGCGTCACTGTGTCCGTCGAAGGCGCGAACGGCGGCGGCGGCGAAACCATCAAGGCGGACGTGGTGCTGATGGCGGTCGGCCGCCGCCCCTACACGAAGGACATCGGGCTGGAGAATGCCGGCATCGAGCCCGATAGGTACGGACGCATTCCGACCGACGCCCATTACCGCACCACGGCGGAAGGCGTCTATGCCATCGGCGACGTGATCGAGGGGCCCATGCTTGCCCACAAGGCCGAGGACGAGGCGATGGCAGTGGCCGAAATCATTGCGGGCAAGGCGGGTCACGTAAATTACGATGTCATCCCGTCGGTGATTTACACCTACCCCGAAGTGGCCTCGGTTGGGCGTACCGAGGAACAACTCAAGGAAGCGGGCATTGAGTACCGCGCGGGGAAATTTCCGTTCACGGCCAATCCGCGCGCCAAGGCGAATGACATGACCGAGGGCTTCGCCAAGATCCTGGCCGACGCCAGGACCGACGAGGTGCTCGGCGTACACCTGATGGGTCCCCATGCCGGCGAGATGATCGCCGGCGCGGCCATCGCCATGGAGTTCGGCGCGGCGGCCGAGGACATCGCCCGCACCTGCCATCCCCATCCCACCTTCACCGAGGCCATCCGCCAGGCGGCCATGGGCATCGACGGCCGCATCATGCAGATGTGAGTTTGGCTCGCCCAAGGCGGCCCGGCGGCGAGAGATTCTGTGTGCAACTTGACCGTGCGGCCACTGCCTGCTTTGCTTTCTTCAGGTAAAGTGGAGCGCCGCCATGCAGAGATCACTTCCCGTTTGCGTGCAAGTCATCGCGATCGCCCTGTTCGTTCTCACGGGGCGCGCGTTCGCCGCCCCGCCGCCGGTCGACGCCTTCCTCAAATCAAACAGTGTCGGGGACGTCGAGCTTTCCCCCGACGGCAGATTTCTTGCCGCTGTGCAGGGCTTCTCCGACAATGAGCAACTGCGGGCTCTGGTGGTCTACCATGTCACATCATCCGGCCTTACCCTTCACAAGGCGGCCAAATTCGAGAATGTTCTTCTCTATGACTTGGCTTGGGTGAACAGCAACCGGCTGCTTGTGACCTTGCAAGCCTACGATCCGGAAACTCTCAGTTCATTCACCGTCAGTGAATCGGGAATGCAGTGGGAATGGCGGCCACGGCAAGTGATCGCGCTTGATGCGAATCTCAAGAATCAAATTGTTCTGCTGAAAGACGAATTTAGGATCAAATATGCAGCGGACAGGGGCCGGATCCTCCACTGGCTGCCCTCCGATCCAGATCATATTCTCATGCAGGTTTTTGGCGACGTTCACAAGGTAAATGTCAATGACGGAGAGGCGACACTCGTCGAGCGTGGTAAAAACTATACTTATGGAGGCAAGAAATACAGCCACAGCTGGATGACTGACGCTGCCGGAAATATCCGGCTCAGAGTTGACAGACGGGACAGCTTTACGAGCTACAATGTCCATCATCCGGAAAAGGATGAATGGTACGAAATCAGCCGCTTCCGGCCTCGTGAGGTACCGGAAATAGAGCCGCTTGCATTCTCGGAGAACCCGAACATTCTCTATGTTCTGGCTCGCCACGAGGAGGACCGGCTGGCCGTCTTTGAATTCAATGTGAGTGAGCGCAAGCTTGGCCGCCTCGTCTTTGCTCATCCCGGTGTCGACGTTACCGGGGCGCTTTTTACTGATCCGGGCAATCGGCTGGTTGGTTTCCGATACGTAGTGCATAAACCTCATGCAGAATATCTGGCGGACGGCTTCAGTGACTTCGACCGGAAGCTGGAGCGGACGTTCGGCAAGGAAAACTTCGCCAGACCAGTCAGCCAGACGCGCGATGGCCACTTGATCATCATCAAGGTCAGTGGGCCACGCAATCCGGGCACATATTATCTGTATGACACTAAGGCAAACAGAGCCGAGCTTATTGGCGCCGAAGCACTGGGAATTGAGCCTGAGCAGATGGGGCGTATGCGTCCGATCGTCTACAAGGCGCGGGACGGTCTTGAAATCAATGCATATTTTACGACCCCTCCCGGCAATCCGCGGCGGCCGCCGCTGGTGGTTATGCCGCATGGGGGGCCCGAATCCCGAGACTATCTGCAATGGGAGCCCATGGTTCAGTTTTTGGCGACCCGGGGCTATGCAGTACTGCAACCGAATTTCAGGGGCTCAGACGGCTTCGGAAAGAAATTCGCGGAAGCCGGATACCGGCAGTGGGGCTTGAAAATGCAGGACGATATCACGGACGGCGTGCGCCATCTCGTTGATGCAGCGCTGGTCGATCCGCAACGCATTTGTATCGTGGGATCAAGCTATGGCGGTTACGCGGCGCTCGCCGGCGCAGCCTTCACGCCGGATCTCTACAAATGCGCGGTCAGCATAAATGGCGTTGGCGATCTGTACGATTTCGTCAGATCGGTCCGTGGTCCCTATTCCGGTTATCACTACTGGAGCAAATCCATCGGTGATGTCGGTAAAAAAGGTGACAGAAAACGCCTCAAGGCCCTGTCCCCGGCCCGAAATATCGACAAGATCAAGGTCCCCATCCTACTGATCGCTGGCGAGGAGGACGAAACGGTCGAGGTCGATCAGAGCCGTGACATGGCCGAGGCGCTTGAAGAAGCCGGCAAACCGCACAGACATGTCGAGTTTGAGAAGGAGGGGCACACGATCACCCGGCGCAAGAACCGGAAGCGCATGTTCGAAGAACTCGAAAACTTCCTTGCCCGTCATATCGGCAGCGCACCGGAACCGTCTCCTGACTCCTCAGCCGCCCGTTGATCCGGGGGCGGGCGGTTCGCGCGCGGCGCGCTCCGGTGCTTCGGGAATCGTCTTCACCCGGACGGGCCGGTCGATGAGCAGTTGGCGGTGCGGGAAGGGGATGGTGATGCCGTGCTCCTTGAAGGCGTCCCATAGGGCCAGCAGCACCTCGCCCGTGACGTTGACCGTTCCGCCCTGGGGATCCTTGATCCAGAAGCGCAGAATGAAATCCAGCGAGCTGTCCCCGAATCCCGTCAGATGACAGACCGGCGCCGGTGTCGCGGCCACACGCTCCGGCTTCCTTGCCGCGTCGCAGGCGATGCGCCGGACCTCATGCGGGTCGCTGTCATAGGAAACGCCGAAGGGAATTTCGAGGCGCACCAGTTCGCTGGAGTAGGACCAGTTCACCACCTGCTGGGTGATGAAATCCTCGTTGGGAATCAGGTATTCCTTGCCGTCCCGCGTGACCACCGAGACATACCGCGCGCCCAGCGATGTGACCCAGCCAAAGGTCTGCCCCAGTTCGATCGTGTCGTCGGGCTTGATCGACTTGTCAAGGAGAATGATCACGCCACTGACGAGGTTCGAAACCACCTTCTGAAGGCCGAAGCCGAGACCCAAACCGATGGCGCCCGAAAGCACTGCCAGCGCCGACAGGTCGATGCCCACGCTCGTCAGGGCAATGATAAAGGCCACCGTGAACAGGGAAAATTTCAGGAGTTTGCCGATCAGCACCTGGATGGAGGGCGTCAGCTCCTGAACGCTCCGGATGCGCCGGTCCAGAAAGCCGGAAAGGAGAGCCGCCCCCCACATAAGCAACACCAGCGTCAGCGCCGCCTTGAGGATGGTGAGCACGGACAGCCGCAGCTTGCCGAGGGTGAAGGCCAGCGAGTCCAGCACCTCGATCGCAGGGTCCAGTAGCCCGGTGATGTTGAGGGCGGCGAGAGTCCAGGCCGCCAGGGCCAGCGTCCGGGCGGCCAGCCGGTTGCGGATGAACGTCGTGCCCAGACGGATCGCCACCCAGGCCGACATGAGGCTTGCCAGAATGCGCAACAGCCGCGTACCGGTTCCGGGTGCAGTTTCGTTCAGCAGACCGATGGTCAGCCAGAGGAGAATCACCAGGAGCAGCGGCGCCAGAAGCCCGGGCAGGATGTGCGCAAACCGGTGAAGCTGAAGCGGTATCCGGACCGTCTCCAGACGGCCGGCGAGCACGGGCCGGGCAAAATGCGCGGCCAGCCAGGCGGCGGCGATAGCGGCGATGCACAGCCCCAGTTGCAGCAGGGTGTCCGGATCGGCGGCCGCCCCGGCGAGCCAATTCCACGCCGCCTCGGCCCAGCCTCTCCAGATTTCCGGATCGAACAGCCTGTCCATTGGCCCCTCCCGCCTCCGGCACCACGGGTACCGTATTTCACCGCATTAACACATAGTTTCCGGGCGCGTCACAAAGCGGCTTCAGGCCCCTGGCCGGGGCGCCCATGCCGGGCGGGTGCTGTGCGGCGCCGGAATGGCGGGAAAGCCAGCCCTGCCAGAAGGGCCACCAGGAACCGTCATGGCGGGGGGCCTGTGCCTGCCATCCGTCAGGCGTGGTGTGAGCGGTGAAGTCGTTGCCGCCGGCGGTCCGGTAATGCCGGTGCAGGCTGAGCGGCGGATTCACGATACCGGCGTTGTGCCCTCCTTCGGCGAGCACGAAGGTGATGTCGGCTCCGGTCTGGGCGTGCAGGCCATAGATGGAGCGCCAGGGGGCGACGTGATCGGCGCTCGTGCTCACCGCGAAGACCGGCACCCCGATATCGTGCAGGGAAACGGGACGGCCTCCCGCGTGGTAGCGATCATGGGCCAGATCGTTATCGAGGATCAGTTTGCGGAGATATTCCGAATGCATGCGGGCGGGCAGGCGCGTGGCGTCCAGTGTCCAGGCGGTGTATTCGGTCACGCGCGGGCGCTCCCCGATGAGATAATTTCGCACCAGTCCGGACCAGATCAGATCCCCCGTCCGCCACAGGCGCAGGGCGCCCGTCAGCCTGCGGAAGTCGAGAAAACCTTCCAGCGCCATGAGATCTTCCAGAAATGCCGCCTGCGCCTCGTCGATGAACAGCATAAGCTCGCCCCGCTCGGCGAAATCCGTCTGTGCGGCGAACAGGCTCAGGCTCGCCAGGCGGTCATCCCCGTCCCGGGCCATGGCGGCGGCGGCGATCGCCAGCAGCGTGCCGCCCAGACAATAGCCCGCGCCGTGGATGCGCCGTCCGGGCACAACCGCGCCCACGGCATCGAGTGCGGCCATGATTCCCTGTTGGCGATACTCCTCGAGTCCGAGATCGCAGTCTTCCGGGCCCGGATTGCGCCAGGACACCATGAATACGGTATGACCCTCGCCAACCAGATACTCCACCAGCGATTTTCCGGGCGCCAGATCCAGAATGTAGTATTTCATCAGCCAGGCGGGGACGATCAGCACCGGCTCGGGGCGCACCTGATCCGTAGCAGCTTCGTACTGGATCAACTCGATCAGATGATTCCGGAAAATGACCTTGCCCCGGGTCGCAGCCAGATTCCGGCCCACTTCGAACTCGTCAGCCGCCGGTTGGCCCGAGGCAACGCGCCGCCAGTCATCGATGAAGTCCGCGGTCCCCCACACCAGATTGCCGCCGCCGGAAGCGACACTCGCCTTCAGGACTTCCGGATTGGCCGCCGGAAGGCTCGCCGGGGAATACATATCGAGCCAATGGCGGAGGACGAAGGAAACGATCTTTTGATGATGGTCCGAGACACCGTGCACGCCGGTGGCGGCGTCCTGCCACCAGTGCTCGACGGTCAGGAAACCCTGGCACAGAACATTGAAGGGCCAGATGTCCCACACCCGGCCGGTGAAGCGGCGGTCATGTGGAAGGCCGCTGCGCTGCGTCGCGGCCGGATCGGTCCAGGCGCGCCAGCAGTAGTCTGCATACTGATAGGACAGGCGGGCGGTCTTCCGGGCGAGTTCCATCTGTTTGTCCGGAGATAGCGCCAGGTGCTGCGTCCAGTCGCCAAAGGCGGACGCGATCGTCACCGGCGATACACCGACCGTGAGGGGCGCGAGTGCGGCATGGAGATACTGGTCAAGGCGCGGGGCCGGCCATGCCCCGGCTTTGGAATGCAATGGCGGAGTGCCGGGCCCGTTCCGGCCCGCCGGGGATACCTCCTGCATGGTTCAGGCTCCGTTGGGGCCGCATGGATTATCGGAGCGCGGGGACGGCTGCGCCCGCGGCCCATTTCCGATATTGCCCCGGAGGCCTGTCGATCGGCTTAACGATCCCTGTAAAAGTCATTCCGCAAGGGGGCCGCGAGCCCGTGCGGCGGCTGCAGCGGGCGGTACCACCGCCCGCCGCGGAAGTGCTTACCAGCGGCTTTTGCGCTTCGGCTTCTCGCCCTTTTCATGCGCGGCGATGGCCGCTGCCAGTTCGTCACGCTCCTCGCATCCGTCCGGGCACAGCGCTTCCAGGCGCTCCAGATTGCCCTTTGCCTTGTCCGGCTTGTTCTGCTTCAGGAACAGTTCGCCCTGATATTCCAGCGCGCCCTTGTGATCCGGATCGAGGACAAGCGCCTGCTTATAGTAGCGGGCGGAATCATCCAGATTGCCCATTTTCCGATGCACATAGCCCAGAAGATTGTAGGCGTCGGCGTTTTCGGGCTCGCGCTCAATCAGGCCGTTCAGGACACGGACCGAGCGGCCATATTTACCTTCCTCGATCCATCCCTCCACCTTGGCGAGTTCCCGTTCGGTCCGGTTTTCGGGATCCTTGTCCGGGCGCGGGCCCGCGGCCTGGGCGGCGAAGGACCCCGCCAGCAGGGCGGCGAGCAGGATCAGGCTGAAGCGTTTGAGCATTTCAGGCACCTCTCGGATGACATTTGAGAATGCAAACCGTCTATCACCTTTTGCCATCGCGCATAAACTGCGGCTCCATATTTTCGTAGTGTTTGCCCTCAACCCGGGCGCAATGTCACGATTGAAACTTTCATATCTCAATTCAGTGCCGGCTCCTGCCCCGGGACGTGCGAACACTCATTCGCCCGTGTTCGCCCTGGGATGCGCCAGCCGGTAGACCTCGTGCAGGCGGTCGGTCTCCACCTCCGTATAAATCTGCGTGGCGCTCAGGCTCTTGTGGCCGAGCAGTTCCTGAATGCTGCGCAGGTCCGCCCCCGCCCCCAGAAGGTGCGTAGCGAAGGCGTGGCGCAGGGCGTGGGGAGTGGCGCTGGGCGGCAGGCCGAGGGCGGAGCGCAGCAGCGCCATGCGCCCCTGCACGGCGCGGGCATTGAGACGCGCCCCGCGCACGCCCACAAACAGCGGTCCGCTCAAGGCATGGGGCACGCGGTCCAGATAATCGGCGACGGCGTCGCGCGCCACGGGCAGCAACGGGACGATCCGCTCATTTCCGCCTTTGCCGGTAATGCGCAGGCAGTCCCAGCGGCTCCACGCTTCTTCATGGCTGGCCGGGAGGCCGGGCGGGGCGTCCGCGCGGTCCAGGCCAAGCGCCTCGGAAATGCGCAGGCCACAGCCATAGAGCAGGGTCAGCACTGCCGTATCGCGCGCTGCGATCCAGCGTTCGCCGTCCGGTTCTCCGGCGGCGGCCTCAAGCAGTTTGGCCGCCTGTTTCCGATTCACTGGCCGGGGCAGCGTCCTCGCCTTGCGCGGCGAGGAAACGGCGTTGATGGCCGGGTTGGCGATTTTCCTGGTCTTCTCCAGGTGCCGGTAGAACGAGCGCACGCCCGACATCACCCGCGCCATGGAGGGGTTGGCGAGATTGCGCTCGCGCCGCACATGGCTCAGAAAGGCGCGGAAATCTGCAGGCTTCAGCGCGGCCAGGTCGGCCAGTTCCGGCATGGCACCCAGATGTTCGCGCAAAAAGAGCAGGAAATCGCGCACGTCCCGGCCGTAGGATTCCAGCGTGTGGCCGCTGACACGCCTTTGCGCGCGCAGCCTCTCGATCCATTCCTCCAGCGGTGTGGCCAGCGTCGGCGCAGCGGCGATGGCCTGTGCGACCGGCGCCGGAAGATGCGGGCGGGCACTCACGCGGGCGGAAGGTCCAGGCATCTGCGCAGGCACTGTTCCAGCGTTCGGGCGAGGAAGCTCAAGAGATCGACGCCTTGGTCGGGATGGAACATGTCCGGATCACCGGCCCCGATGGCCAGCAGGCCTCCGGGCGCGCGCTGTCCGAAATAGAGGCGCATCAGCGCCTCGGAGCGTATGTGGTCCCATTGGGGCCCGAACAACGGCGAGGGGGTCTGAACGTCGTTACGCAGCATGTGGGGGATTTCCGGGCCCAGCAGGTTGTCGATGGCGCCGGGCGCGAGCACCTGTACACCGTGGGCATTGCCCTCGGCCGACAAGCTGCCTTCCCCTCCCTGTGCTTCCACGCACAGGCAGACGGCATCCACGCCCACCACGCCGGCGAGCTGGCGCGTCACGATCCGGATCAGCGTGTCGAGATCGGCCGCGCCTGCCAGCATGACGGCCGCCTCGTGGACCCGGACCTGCGCCTCCAGGTTCATCTGTGCGGCTTCCATCACCGCCTCGCGGGCGCGTTCGGCCTCGCGCAGGCGTTCCTGAAGCCGCTCGATCACGAAGCGCTGCAAATCGCGCACCGTTTCGTCTTCCGCATGGCCCGGCGGCAGAAGCCCGGCGAGCAGCAGCGGGTCGTCCCGCAGAATGTTGGGATACCGTTTCAGATAGGCCTTCACCTGGCTCGCCGTCAGGCCGCGCGGCGGCGGCGTGTGGCGCACCCGCCGCTGGGGCAACGGAAACTCGGACTGACTGCTCACGCTGGTCCTTCCCCTCTCATGATCGACTGGCCGGTCGATTGCCAGTCCTTCAGGAACGCCTCGAGTCCCCTGTCCGTCATCGGATGGTCGATCAGCCGCCAGATCACGGCGGGCGGCACCGTGGCCGCGTCCGTACCCGCCTTGGCGGCGTCGGCCACATGCAGGGGCGAGCGCACGGACGCGGTCAGGATCTCCGCGTCAATGTCAGGATACTGATCGAATATGAGGCGGATGTCCCGGATCACCGCCATGCCCTCGACGCCCAGATCGTCCAGCCGCCCGATGAAGGGGGAGACGAAAGCGGCCCCGGCCTTGGCCGCCAGCAGTGCCTGTACGGCGGAAAAACACAGGGTGACGTTCACGCTCGCGCCGGCCTGGGTGAGCTGGCGGCAGGCGATCAGCCCGTCCCGCGTCATGGGCACCTTGACGACGATGTTGCTTCCCGCTTCGCGCAGGCGGCGGCCTTCCTCGACCATGCCGTCGGAATCGGTCGCCGTGACTTCCGCGCTGACGGGGCCCTCCACGACGCTGCAAATTTCCGTAAGCGCGTCCATCAGCGGGCGGCCCGCTTTCGCCACCAGCGAGGGATTGGTGGTGACGCCGTCGACGAGCCCGGCCGACGCCAGGGCGCGAATCTCAGCCGTGTCCGCCGTGTCCGCGAAGAGTTTCATGGCTGCCGATGTTCCGTGTTGCCCCCGGGGCTTCTAACGTCTTATCACGGGCCTAGTCCAGACAGGTAAACAAATTCGCCGGGCCCCGCCGGACCTGCGGCCCGCCCCGGAATCGGAATGCGCCTCAAGGTTCTCATCCCGCTGCCGCTCGCCGGGCCCTATGACTACCTGGCTCCCGAAGGCATGCCCCTCAAACGTGGCGATCATGTGGTGGTCCCGCTGGGTCCCCGCGAGGTCGCGGGCGTGGTCTGGGAGGCAGACGTCACGGGCGGCGAGGTTCCGGAGGACAAGCTGAAACCGGTAGCGGCGAAGCGGCAGGCGCCGCCGCTGCCTCGCGCCTTGTGCGATTTCGTGGACTGGGTCGCGGGCTACACCCTCTATCCCCAGGGCGCGGTGCTGGCGCTGGCCCTGCGCTCGCGGGGCGCCCTGGAGCCCGAACGGACGCGGACCGTCTACCGAGCGGCTCCCGGCGTGCCCGAGGGTTTGAGAATGACGGCGGCGCGGGAACGGGTGCTTGAGGCCGCTTCCCGGGGCGGCGGTCCCCGGACGCCCGCCGAACTGGCCCGGGCGGCGCGTACAGGCCCCGGCGTGGTCAAGGCTCTGGCGAAGGCGGGCGCCCTCGAAGCGCTCGAAGCGCCGGAGGATGCGCCCTTCGGCGAGCCCGATCCGGAGTGGCCCGGCCCCCTCCTCTCGGAAGAACAGGAGGCAGCCGCCGCACGTCTCCGTCACGCCGTGGCGGCGCGGCGCTTCGAGGCCATCCTGCTCGACGGCGTCACCGGCGCGGGCAAGACGGAAGTCTATTTCGAGGCGGTGGCGGCGGCCCTCAGGGCCGGGCGCCAGGTGCTCATTCTGCTGCCCGAGATCGCCCTCACGGTCAGCTTCCTCGAGCGGTTCGAACGGCGTTTCGGCTGCCGCCCGGCCGAATGGCATTCCGATCTCACCCAGGCGAAGCGGCGGCGCACGTGGCGGCAGGTGGCGCGCGGGCAGGCGCGGGTGGTGGCGGGCGCGCGCTCGGCCTTGTTCCTGCCCTTCCCCGATCCCGGCCTGATCGTCGTGGACGAGGAGCATGACGCCGCCTTCAAGCAGGAGGACGGCGTCACCTACAATGCCCGCGACATGGCAGTGGTGCGTGCCCGGCTTTCCGGCTGTCCCGTCGTGCTGTCCTCCGCGACGCCTTCTCTCGAAACTCACGTCAACGCAGAGCACGGCCGCTATGCAAGGGTGCGCCTGCCCGCCCGCCACGGTGCGGCGCAACTGCCCGGGATTTCGGCGCTCGACATGCGGGCCGAGCCGCCGCCCGATGCCGGCCGCTGGCTTTCTCCCGCGCTGGTGAGCGACGTGAATGAAACGCTGGCGCGCGGCGAGCAGGCGCTGTTGTTCCTGAACCGGCGGGGCTATGCGCCGCTCACCCTGTGCCGCGCCTGCGGCCACCGCATGACCGCGCCGGACACCTCCACCTGGCTGGTGGAGCACCGCTATACCAACCGGCTGGTCTGCCATCACACCGGCTATTCCATCCCCAAGCCGAAGACCTGCCCGGAATGCGGCGCGGAAGATTCCCTCCATGCCTGCGGACCCGGCGTGGAGCGGATCGCGGAGGAGGTGCGCGAACTGTTCCCGGAGGCGCGCGCGGCCCTCATGTCGTCCGACCTGATCGCCGGACCGGCGGAGGCTCAAGGGCTGATCGACGCAATGGCTTCGCGCGAGATCGATCTGTTGATCGGCACGCAGATGGTTGCCAAGGGGCACAATTTCCCCTTCCTCACGCTGGTGGGCGTGGTCGACGCCGACCTGGGGCTGACGGGCGGCGATCTGCGCGCGGGCGAGCGGACCTATCAATTGCTGCACCAGGTGGCGGGACGGGCGGGCCGCGCCGAACGGCCGGGGCATGTGCGCCTGCAAACCTATATGCCCGATCATCCGGTAATGCGGGCCCTGATCGAGGGTGCGCGCGACGGCTTTCTGGACGTGGAGGCGGCGCAGCGGCAGGCGGCGGCATATCCGCCCTTCGGCCGGCTGGCCTCGGTCATCCTGTCCTCGCCCGACGAGGAGTTGCTGCGCCGGACGGGCCGCGCGCTGGCACAGGCCGCCCCCCGGGAGAACGGCGTGACCGTGTTCGGCCCGGCCACCCCGCCCCTCGCCGTGATTCGCGGCCGCCACCGGCTGCGCTTCCTGCTCAAGACGGGGATTGAGACGCGCGTTCAGCCGGTCATGCGGCAATGGCTAGGCTCGGTGCGCATTCCCGGCAAGGTGCGGCTGAGCGTGGATGTCGATCCGTATAG
>JBKHIN010000046.1:0-12276 GCA_046538635.1 Alphaproteobacteria bacterium | reverse complement strand
TCTTCGGCGCGACCAAGAACGGCGCGCTGGCAGCGGAAGCCGTGATCTTTTTCGATCCGGCCCGTGCGGAAGGCTTCGCCTACCGGCGCAAGCGGGCCGGGCACCTGCTCTCCAAGAGCCGGTTCCTGGCCGCCCAGTGGGACGCCTATCTGGCCGATGATCTGTGGTTGCGCCTGGCGAAAAGGGCCAATGGGGCCGCGCACATGCTGGCGGAGGGACTGCGCGCCCTGCCCGGCGTCCGCTTTCACTGGCCGGTGGAGGCCAACGAAGTCTTTGCGGAACTACCGCCCGGCGCTGAGGAAGCCCTTGAGCGCGCCGGGGCGCGCTTTCACCCGTGGGCCGTGCCCGGCGATCCGGCCGGCGGGCGGATGGTCCGCATGGTGACGTCTTTTGCAACGCAACAAGACGAAGTCCGGAATCTCCTCGATATTTTGCAGGCGCACAAAGAGAAACCTGTGTCCTGACGGTCCCGGTGCAAGGAAACCGTCCGGTGGGCAGGTTTTTCGGTTGAGTCTCCGAAATAATTCAGATGTCATCGATGTTCCGGGAATTTTGGGGATGGTTCCCGGCAGTGCGGGATCGTTCGGTAACCCGAACGTAACCCGCCACATGTACGTCCGGGAGGCTCAGGAGGCCGACAGGACCAGTAGGTAAAAAGCCGCGTAATCCAGGCTTGCAACTCCCCGACGATGAGGAGCATGACGGAATGACGGCTAGGACCTGGATACTCGTCGCCGATGGCTGCAGAGGGCGGGTATTCCAAAGCGAAGGACCGGGAACCGGTATTCGCCCCGCCTTGAACCATGACATCTACGGCTGCGACGACGACCAGGACTTTCCGGGGATGAACGGCAACGGCCGCGGCCGCGCCTTCGACCGCGAAAGTTTCGCTCAACGCCTGCTGGGCTTCGGAACGGGCGACAAAACGAATGTCAGCCCCTCCTTCACACGGGCCATGGCGCGCTTTCTCGACCGCAGCATGCAGGACGAGGCCTTCGACCGGCTGGTGATCGTGGCGCCGCCCCAGGTTCTCGGGGCCCTGCGCGGGGCGCTGTCCTCCACGGTGCGCGCGCGCGTCGCCAGCGAGGTTTCAAAGAACCTGATGAACTGCGCCACCTACGAGCTGCCCAAGCATCTGGGCCCGACAATGGCGGCGTAGGCGCCGGCCGGAGCAGCAGTTTCCGCTCACGCCGAGGCCGTGACCGGGGCGGAGTGCGCGCTGCGCTCTCAACGGGCCGCGTTTGCTGAATTGGCCCCTCCCTTTGATTGCGTCCGGCAAGCTGATTTGGCGTCGTCCGCATTGCGCCCCGCTGCGGGGTAAGAACATCTTCATAACCCGTTAGGCATGATCCGGCTGCGGAGACGGGCCGTCTTCCGGTGAGCCGTGCCGTTACCGGAGCCGTTCGCGTCCGGCCGGGACGGGGCCGCCGGACCCGTCCTGCGCAGGATGGATCGGGGAAAGGCGGACCTGCCGAAGCCCCGGCATGAGCGGTCGGGAGGTGCTGCCGATGTATGAGAAAATTCTCAACGGGCTGATGAGCCCGCACAAGCTGGTTTTCAAGACCTGGCATGCCCTGGATGTCGGCTCGTTCAGGGCGCGTCTGGCCTATGACGTTTTCGAACGTCCGCACTATGCCTATTGCCTGTTTCACGCCGCGCGACTGGCCCATGCGCTCGGGCATGACCGGATCAGCGCGATGGAATTCGGCGTCGCGGGGGGCCGCGGCCTGATGGCGCTGGAGGACCTGGCGCTCCGCGTGCAGAAGGAAGTTCCGGTCCAGATCGAAATCTACGGCTTTGACACCGGCGAGGGGCTGCCCGAACCGGTGGACTACCGGGACCTGCCCTATATCTGGAAGGCCGGTTTCTACCGGATGGACCAGGAAGCCCTGCGCTCCAAATTGAAACTATCGAAACTGGTTCTGGGCGACGTGAGGGACACCGTCCCGAACTTCTTCGAGACTTACAATGCAGCCCCGCTGGGCGCGGCCTTTTTCGATCTCGATTTCTGGAGTTCGACGGTCGAGGCGTTCCGCATTCTCGAAGCGCCTCACGAGCGCCTGCTGCCCAGGGTGTTCTGCTATTGCGACGACGTGATCAGCGTCGAATATGGCGGCATATTGAACGAGCATGTGGGCCAGCTTGCCGCCATCCGCGATTACAATCGCAAGCATGAAATGCGAAAGCTTGCACAGATCGCAGGAATGAGCAGGACACGGAAAATCCCTGCCGCATGGAACGATCAGATCTATGTTCATCATACATTCGAACACCCCAGGTATAACGAATACGTTCATCCCGATCCGGACAGACAGCTTCCGCTCTGAGGCCGGTACGCGGCCGGACCGAGCGTAACAGGGTATACGGAATTTCAAGACGCGCCCGGAAGGAGCGCCGGGTGCCCTGCGGGGTCCCGGGCGGCGCAAAACCAGAGGACGACAGATGAGCACGATCTCGGCGCCAAGGGACAGAACGCGCCTGCATGCAATCTCAACCGGCGATTCCGTTCAGCTTGACCGGGAAGAATGCCGGGAGCTCGGGCGGGAACTGCACGAGCCTTATGTCAATGCCGAGCCCTTTCCCCACATCGTCATCGACGATTTCCTGCCCCTTGAAATTCTTCGCCGGGCGGTAGCCGAGTTTCCCGCCCGCCGGCCCGGGCGGTTTGCGGATGCCTATTCCAGGCTGAAGACCGGCTACCAGATGGAAATGATCCGGAGCCCCTATCTGCATAATCTTCAGGCTGCGTTCAATTCGTCGCAATTCCTCGATTTTCTCGAAGAAATGACGGGCATACGCGGATTGATTCCCGATCCCCACTTCATGGGCGGCGGTCTCCATGAAACGGCGCGCGGCGGCTATCTCAAAATCCACGCGGATTTCAATGTGCATCCGCGCCTGAATCTCAAGCGGCGCCTGAACCTGATTTTGTTCCTCAACGAAGACTGGCGGGAAGACTGGGGCGGACAGCTGGAATTGTGGGAAACCGACATGTCGGTCCGCCGCCATTCGATTTCGCCGGTCGCCAACCGCGCCGTCGTCTTCAATACCGACCCCACCAGCTTTCACGGGCATCCGGAGCCGCTGGCGTGTCCGGAGAATGTCTATCGCCGTTCCATTGCGCTTTATTACTATACGGCGGCGGGCAATGTCCGGCAGGAGCAACAGGTGCGCACCACCGATTTTCGCCCGCGGCCCGGCTCCGGCGACAAGGGGCCGTCGCTTTCGGTCCGCCTGCGCGAGATTGCCCGGGATCTTGTGCCCCCGCTGCTGGCGCGCCGGATGGGCATGTATTAAGCGCAGCCGGCCGCCCCGCGATTTCTGCGTTCCGCAAACAAAAGGACGCATCCGGACAGTGCCGGATACGTCCCTGTCGTGCCGTTATACAGACCGCTTACGCGGCCTTGACGCCCTCACCGGGCTGATTGTCGATCACGCGCGACTTCCGGCCCGCGTCTGCGGACTGGATTTCGATGCGCCGGGGCTTGAGTTCCTCCGGCACTTCGCGTTCCAGCTCGATGCTGAGCAGGCCGTTTTCCAGGACCGCGGAGCGGACCTTGACGTGATCGGCCAGCTCGAAGCGGCGCTCGAAATTGCGTCCGGCGATGCCGCGATAGAGCAGTTCTTTTTCGCCGCTTTCTTCGGACGTCTGCTTTTCGCCCTTGATGAGCAGCGTGTTGTCCCGGACTTCGATCATCAGATCGTCATCGCTGAAGCCCGCGACCGCCATGGTCACGCGATAGGCGTTCTCGCCGAGGCGCTCGACATTGTAGGGCGGATAGCTGGGAACGTTCTCGGGCCGCCCCATCGAGTCCAGAAGATCGAAGATGCGGTCGAAGCCGACCGTGGAGCGATAGAGCGGAGACAGATCGAACGTGCGCATGGTCACATCCTCCTCATGAGCGATATGAGTGAACCCCGGAAGGTTCGCGAACCCTCCCCCGTCGCGGGCGGGAGGACGAACCCTCCGCCGGAACCCCTTGTGGGCGCTCCGGCATGGTTAATTTGGGGAGGCTTTTCCCGCCGTCAAGAGGTTTGAAGAGCACGCTTTTCCGCGCTTCTGGAGTGCACGAAGAGGGCCGCAAAACCGGCCAGTCCGGCGAGCGAAAGCCACAGCATTTCATGGGGCCAGAGCAGCGCCAGGGCGCAGGCGGCCGCGCCCGCGCGCCAGGGCCAGGAGAGCGGGCCCTCAAGATGCCCCAGGAAGGCGGCGGCGAAGGCGTAGAGCCCCACGGAAGTGAACAGGAACAGGGGCACAAGTTCCGCCGGACCGCCGCCCACCAGCGGCGTAAAGGCGAAAAGCAGCGGCAGAACGTAAAGCCCCTTGGCGATGCGCCAGGCCGTCAGCCCGGAACGCATGGGGCCTGAGCCCGCGATGCTGGCCGCGGTGAAGGCGGCGAGGCAGACGGGCGGGGTGACGTTCGAATCCTGGCTCAGCCAGAAGATGATGAAATGGGCCGAGAGCAGCGCCGCCAGCACGGCCTCCTGCGGCAGGATGGCATCCTTGAGTTGATCCAGAAGCTCCGCCGGGACGGCGTCGAGAAGTGCCCTCGCCTCGGCCAGGCTCATGGGCGCGCCGAGAGCCTGTGCCGCGTCCGGCGCGCCGAGGGTGAGAATGGCTTTCGCCTGGTCGTTCAGCGCGCCGGAAGCCACGGCCTGCGCCAGTTGACCGTCGAGAATGAGGCCCTGCAGGGCGGGGGCGGCCAGCGTCGCCAGCACCACGTAAGCCGCGGTCACCGGCAGGCCCATGCCCAGGATCAGCGAGGCCACGGCCACCAGCCCGATGGTGAGGAACAGGCTGCCGCCCGCCCATTCGGTGACCATCAGGGAAAAGGTGTTGCCCACGCCGGTGGCGTTGATCGCCATGACCACCAGCCCCACGCCGATGAGCAGCATGGCGGTGGGCGCCATGGTGCGCACGGCCTGTTCGGTGGCGTCCAGACAGGCGGAGACGTTCATGGGCCGGGGGCCCGCCCACGAGGCGGCGATGACGCTGAGGATGCCGAAGCCCGCGGCATAGGCGGGCGTGAAACCGGCGATCAGCGTGCCGATGAGCACGGCGAGCGGAATCAGGAACGTCCAGCCCGTGCGCATCAGCCGGGAAAGCGGCACGCCCTCGCCCGGCCGGGGCGCGAGCCCCATGCGTTTGGCCTCGATGCGCACATGGAAGATCACGGAGAGGAAATAGAGCAGCGCGGGCACGAGGGCGGCGGCGATGATGGTGAGATAGGAGGTTTGCGTATAGGTCGCCATGATGAAGGCGCCCGCCCCCATGATGGGCGGCATGAGCTGACCGCCGGTGGAGGCCGCCGCCTCCACGCCCGCCGAGAAGCGTGCCGGAAAGCCCGCCCGTTTCATCATGGGAATGGTGATGACGCCCGTGGAAGCGGCGTTGGCGACCGCCGAGCCCGTCACCGAGCCCATGAGGCCCGAGGAAAGCACGGCCACAAGTCCGGGCCCCCCGGTGAGCCGCCCGGCGGCCGCGCGGGCCAGATCGATGATGAACTCGCCCGCCCCGGAGCGCACCAGGAAGGCCCCGAACAGAATGAACATGAAGACGAAGGACCAGGAGATCCCGGCAATGGCCCCGAACATGCCCTCCACGGAGAAATAGGCGCGGTAGAGCACCGATTCCCAGGGCAGGCCGGGAAAGGCGAGCATGCCGCCCGCCCGGTCCCACCAGCCCGCCATGTAGCTGAGGGCAAGGACGGTCAGTATGGGGATCAGCCAGCCGGAGGTGCGTCGCGTGAATTCGAGGATCAGCAGCACGGAGAGCGCGGCGGCAATCCAGTCGGCGGTGGAGAAGTCCTGACCGCGCGCATAGAGCGCGTCCTCAAAGGCGATGAGATAGAGGGAAACGGCGACGGCCAGCCCGCCCAGCGTCCAGCCCAGCCCGCGCAGCAGGCGGCCTGCAAGGCCTGCGCGCCTCTCTCCCAGCGGATAGATCAGCGTGCAGACCAGCGCGAACATGCCGAAATGCAGCGCGGAAATGTGCAGTTCGGACCAGGTCGCAAACGTGTTGAACCAGATATGGGCGAGCGCGATGACGGCGGCGAGCCCGCGCAGCAGGCGCGGCCCGGCCCCTGTTTCCGTTCGTGGTATCGCCGCGTCGCTCATGCCGGTTCCGCCGCCGCGCCCGCCGCCCTCTCCGCCAGAGTCAGGCGGCGGAAGGGTCGACGACTTCAAGAAAGGGAAATCTATGGAAATCCATGTCCCTTGTGCAAATGCGCCGGATGCCGTGCTCGCGCATGAGGATGGCCGTGTGGGCGTCATGCAGCAGATTGCCCGCAAGGTGCGGGGTTTCCTCGATCACCTGTCCGGCGACCGGCGCGTGCCGTTGCGTCGGACCCAGCACGCCGAAGCCCGGCGACCCGAGAAGGGCGGATACGAATTTCCATGCCTGCGAGGCGCTCCAGGGCCGCCTCATGACACGCGGATGGGTTGTGACCCGCATGAATTCGTACAGGATCGGCCAGGTTGCGTACCATGCGTCCGGACGGCGCCGATGGCGCTCAAGCCAATTATATGAGTCTGCATGATACGGGGAATCCGCATTCGCGGCATAAACAAGGATGTTCGTATCGACGACCAGCACGCTGCTCAGCGCCCTTCCATGGCCTGATACAGCGCGTCCCGATCCGCAATATCGACAAGGGGTTCGCCGCCGTGGAAAACAGGCAGAGGCGGAAGCTCGGCCGGCTCGTTCCGGGCGCGGAACAGATTGCGCAGCGCCGTTTCCACCAGTTCGGACATGGTCCGGCCCTGCCGCGCCGCCTCGCTCTTCAGTTGAGCCATGACGGTGTCATCGATGTTGAGCGTCGTTTTCATATGGGAAAACATATTGCCTGTATGGCAATATGTCAATTCGGCCGCCTTTCCGGCCCTCCTTGCCTCTATTGTGATTGGCGCTCCGCCGCGAAGACACAATAGCCTGCGGCCGGTCCCGCAACCGCCGGAAGCAAAGGGAGAAACCGTACCATGCCCGACAACAAACTCGCCGTCATCGTGGGCGCCGGGGAGGGCGTCAGCGCCTCCTTCGCCCGCCTGCTGGCCAGGGAGGGTTATGACCTTCTCCTCGCGGCCCGGAACCCGGACAAGCTGAAGGATCTGTGCGCCGAAACGGGGGCCGAAGCCGTGGCCTGCGACGCCTCCCGGGTGGGCGATGTCGATGCGCTCTTCGGCGCCGTCGACCGCAAGGGCGTGCCGGACGTCGTCCTCTACAATCCCAGCTACCGCACGCGCGGGCCGCTCACGGATATCCGGCCGGAGGACGTGGAAAAGTCGCTGATGGTCACGGCCTATGGCGGCTTCCTCGTGGGCCAGGCGGCGGCGAAACGCATGCTGGAGGCGGGAGGGGGCGCGATCCTGTTCACCGGGGCGTCGGCCAGCGTCAAGGGCTATCCGCAGTCGGCCCCCTTCGCCATGGGCAAGTTCGCCCTGCGCGGCCTCGCCCAGAGCATGGCGCGGGAACTGGCGCCGCAGAACATCCATGTGGCGCATTTCGTGATCGACGGCGCGATCCGCTCCGCGCGTTTTCAAGACCCCGAGGACCGGCCCGACAGCACGCTCGACCCGGACGCCATCGCCCGGACCTATCTCGACGTCATGCGCCAGCCGCGCAGCGCCTGGACCTGGGAGGTGGAGTTGCGCCCGTGGCTGGAGCGGTTCTGAAGGGCGCTATTCCCCCTTCAGCTCATCCGGGATCTGAACGCCCGCCTCCTCGAAATAGCGCCGCGCGCCGGGATGGAGCGGCAGCGGGAGGCCGGTGAGCGCGGTGTCCTTCGACATTTCCTTCGTGGCCGCATGAATGTTCGACAGGAAGGCCAGATTTTCAAAAATCGCCTTCGTGATCAGATAAACATGCTCCTCCGGCACGTCGGCGCGCACGGCGAGGAAATTGGGCTGGGCGATGGTGCGCACGGGCGCCTTCTGGCCCGGATAGGTGCCCGCCTTCAGCATGTAGGCGCTCCACAGCGGATATTTCCTGTTCACCTGCGCCAACTGATTATGCGTGAAGCCCAGAAGGGTGAGCTTGCCGCCCGCAGCGGCAAAGGCGCGGGTGACCGCGCTCACCGGCGGGCCGGCCGGAGTGTTCATGCCGTCAATGGTGCCGTTCTGGAGGGCATCGGCGCTGGGGCCGTAGCCCTGATAGACCAAAGTAAAGTCCGCATCCGGATCGAGTCCCAACGCCGAAAGAATGTGACGGCCGGACCCTTCCGTACCCGAATTGCGCCGCCCGATGGAGAATTTGCGGCCCTCAAGGTTTTCCATATCGGCAATGGTGCCGGTCCTGGCGAATTCGGAGCGGATCACGAAATGCTCCACATTGCGCCAGAGCATGGTGACGGAGCGCAAATTCTCCTGCGGCCCGGCGGATTCAAGCTTGCCCTCGCCCGCCTTCGCCCAGGCGCCCCACAGGCCCTGCAGGATGGCGAACTGCGCCGAGTCCTCGCGCAGGAGCTTGATGTTCTCGCCCGATCCGGCGGAGGAGATGGCCGAAAGCGATATGCCGTGGCTTTCCTCCAGCTTCACTTTCGTCAGCGCGCCCAGCGCCACGCCCACCGGGTAATAGGTGCCGCCCGTGGTGGCGGTGGCGAGGATGTAGTTCACTTTTTCCGGCGGGCTCTTTTTGTCCGCCTGCGCCGCCCCGGCGGCGAGCAGGGCGAATATGGTCAGAAAAATGGCGATCCGGCGGGTCATGGAAATCCTCCCGGCACTGTCGGTTGACTGGCGAAACCGCGTTAATCTAGCACAATTGCGCCCTGCCGCCCGCCTCAGCCGGATGAATGGATTTCCTGCGCCTGGCGCTTCAATGCGCCCATGAGCCTTATGAAGGGAAGCGGCCCGAAGCTGACACGGGACACGCCCACCTCTGCAAGGCGGCTTATCGCGGGCGCGTCCTGCGTCATCATTACATTGACCGGCAGGGCGACGACCCGGCAAAGCCTTTCGATCGCCGCTTCATCCAGGAGGCCGGGCACGAAGAAGCCGCCGGCGCCCGCCTCCGCATAGGCCGCCGCGCGCGCCTCCGCCTCTGCCACCAGGCCGCCATGTTGCGCGGAATCCGACTGTAGAAACAAATCCGTACGCGCATTGATAAAAAGGGGAACGCCCAGTTCATCCGCCTTCTCGCGAACGGCGCGTATTCGGGCGCATTGTTGGCGAACGTCGCGCATTTCGCCCGCCCCCGGGATGCCGTCCTCGAAATTGATACCGACGGCTCCTGCCTCGATAATGCGTGCCGCATTGGCCGCCACTTCAGATGGCGTGTCGCCGTATCCGGCCTCGAAATCCACCGTCACCGGCGCGTCTGTCGCCGAGACGATCCGCTTCACGATCATCTCGACCAATTCCAGCGGAATGGCCTGTCCGTCCTTAAAGCCCTGAGCGGCGGCGAGGGACCAGCTTCCGGTCGCGACCGCTCCGGCACCGGCTTCGACAACGGCGCGAGCGCTGCCCGCATCCCAGATATTATAGAGAACCAAGGGCTGTCCCTTGATGTGAAGATCGGCAAATCTGTGCGCTTTCCCGGCCTGATCCATGTTTCACTCCGTATGCTCCATTTTCCTTTCGACGGAAAATGTTCGCTCATGGGCTATGAGCCAACGTTTCCGCCACAGACCGCCGCCATACCCCGTCAACGCGCCGTCGGCGCCGATCACCCGATGGCAGGGCACCACGATCGCGATCCGGTTCAGCCCGTTGGCCCGGGCCACGGCCCTGACGGCTCCTTGCGTGCCGATGGCAGCGGCAATCTCGCCATAGCTTCGGGTCTCGCCGGGGGGAATCTTGCGGAGTTCGTCCCAGACTGCCCGCAGAAATGGGGAGCCCGGCTGTGCCAAGGCGGTTTTGAATTCACTGCCCTTGCCTGCGAAATAGGCGGAGAGTTCGGCCTGAATCTGGTCCACGGGCGGTTGATGCCCGACGCCGATCGTACTCCTCGTCTCCCGCTCAAGCCGGGCCAGTTCGGCCCTTAGCGCCTTGCGGTCATAGAATTCGAGCAGATAGAGCGCCTCCCTGTCGGCGATGGCGATCATCGGCCCCAGCGGGGTCTCGAGCCAATCGGCCTTCAAAGCTTCGTCCCCGCGAAACGTGGCCGGCGGTCTGCCCAAAATGCGCGCAAAGGCCGTGCGGAAACCGCTGCCCGACTCGAAACCCGCCTCAAGCTGAGCCTCGATTACACGCGCACCCGCCGACAATGTTTCGGCGCCGCTGCGAATTCGGCTCAAACGCGCCATCTCCAGGAAAGTGACGCCGAAATGGCGTTTGAAGGCACGGCGGACCGTGGACGGATCGAATCCCATCGCCGCGATGTCCTCTTCGCGCCAGCGCCGCCCGGGCTCTTTCTCAAGGGCACGCAGCAGTGTTCTCACGATCGGGTCGGCGTCGGTCACCGGCGCCAGGGGCCGGCATCGTTTGCAAGGCCGAAAGCCCGCCTCCAGACAGGCGGGAATTGTCGGGAAGAAGACCGTATGCTCGCGTTTCGGCTTGCGCGCCGGACAGGTCAAACGGCAGAAGACACCCGTGCTCTTGACCGCCGCATAGGCGATACCGTCAAAGGCGGGGTCGCGCGCGAGCAGGGCGGCGTAGAGGACGTCATCGCTGGGCAAGGTCTCAGGCATGGCGGCTTTCTAGCACCGCAACGCGCCGCCGCCGCCGAATTTCGGGCGCCGATTCTTTCGGGCTTTTCTACGGAGACGACCAGACCCCGGCTGCTACGGCCGCGGACCGAAGCGGGTGGGCCCCGGCGTGCGCAGTTTCGCGGCCAGATTCGCGAATTCGGTCAGCTTCGCCCTTGTCTCGCGCGGGTCGATGATTTCCTCCACCAGAAAGGCCTCCGCCGTGCGGAAGGGGGAGCGCACCTTGTCCATGCGCGCATAGATTTCCTCGATCAGGGCCTGGGGATCGTCCGCCTTCTCAATCTCCGATTTGAACGCCGCCTCGATGCCGCCCTCCATGGGCAGCGAGCCCCAGTCGCCGCTGGGCCAGGCATAGCGGTAATGGAAGCGCGTGTGGTTCTGGTTGGCCGCGCCCGCCACGCCGAACACCTTGCGGATGAGAATGGTGCACCAGGGCACACTCGCCTGATAGACGGCGGCCAGCGCCCGCGCGCCGTGGCGGATGGTGGCCGCCTTCTCCGCCGCCACGCCGATGAGAAAGCCCGGATTGTCCACCAGGTTCACCACGGGCAGGTGGAAGGTTTCGGCGAGGTCCACGAAGCGCATGACCTTCTGCGAGGCATCCGCCGTCCAGCTTCCGCCGTACACATACGGATCATTGGCAAGCACCGCCACGGGCCAGCCGTCGAGCCGGGCGAGGCCGGTGATGGCCGAACGGCCCCAGCCCTTGCCGATCTCGAAAAATGTTCCCCTGTCCACCACCGCCTCGATGATGGGGCGCATCTTGTAGACCTTGCGCCGGTCGCGGGGCACGGCTTCGATGAGCCAGTCCTCGGCGCGGGCCGGATCGTCCGCAGGCGTTGTGCGCTCCGGCAGTTCGTGGACGGAGGAGGGCAGCTAGGAGAGGAAGGCCCGGGCGCATTGCATGGCGGCTTCCTCGGTTTCGACGACGTCGTCCACCGTGCCGTTGCGCCCGTGAATCTCGCTGCCGCCCAGCTCCTCCTTGTCCACGTCCTCGCCCAGGCGCTGGACCACGGGCGGCCCGGCGACGAAGACCTGGCTCAGTCCCTTCACCATCACCGAGTAATGGCTGGTGACGAGGCGCGCCGCGCCCAGCCCGGCGACGGGACCCAGCGCCAGCGCCACCACGGGCACGGTGGCGAGATTCGCCACCACGTGCTCCCAGGCCGGATTGGCGGGCACATAGGTGCGCGCATCCGTGTCCAGCGACTTCACCGAGCCGCCGCCGCCCGTGCCGTCGATCAGGCGAACGATGGGCAGGCGCAGCTCGTTCGCCATTTGCTCCGCCTGCACCCCTTTCATCCAGATGGAAGCGTCCGCCGCCCCGCCGCGCACCGTAAAGTCGTCGCCCGCAACTACTGCCGGGCGGCCCTCGATGCGCGCGCGGCCGAAGATCAGGTTGGAGGCCATGTATTCGGCGAGATTGCCGTCGGCGTCATAGGCGGCGCGGCCCGAAATCTTGCCGATCTCGTGGAAGGAGCCGGGGTCCACCAGAAGATCGATCCGCTCCCGGACGGTCAGCTTGCCCCGTTCCTTCTGCCGGGCGACCTTTTCCGCCCCGCCCATTTCCTCCGCCATCCGCTCCCGGCGGCGCAGTTCGTCGATTTCCGGTTTCCAGCTCATGTGTTACTCTCAC
>JBKHIN010000230.1:0-5343 GCA_046538635.1 Alphaproteobacteria bacterium | reverse complement strand
CCATGTTCACCACCGTCCTCGTCGCCAACCGGGGTGAGATTGCCTGCCGGGTCATCAAGACGCTGCGGCGGCTGGGCATCCGCTCCGTGGCCGTCTATTCGGAGGCCGACCGGGACGCGCTGCATGTGGCGCTGGCCGACACGGCCGCCGCCATCGGCCCGGCCCCGGCGGCTGAAAGCTATCTGAACACGAAACGCATCCTGAAGGCGGCCGCCGAAACGGGCGCGGAGGCCATTCATCCGGGCTATGGCTTTCTTTCGGAAAATGCCGAATTCGCCGAAGCCGCGGGGCAAGCGGGCCTCACCTTCATCGGTCCGCCGCCCGCCGCCATTCGCGCGATGGGCCGCAAGGACGAGGCCAAGCGTCTGATGGACCAGGCGGGCGTGCCCGTGGTGCCCGGCTATCACGGGGAAGGGCAGGACCCGGAACATCTTGCGGCAAAGGCGGCGGATATCGGCTTTCCCGTACTCATCAAGGCCGTGGCGGGCGGCGGCGGCAAGGGCATGCGCCGGGTGGACAAGGCGGACGGGTTCGCCGGCGCCCTGCAGGGCGCCATGCGCGAGGCGAAGGCCGCCTTCGGCGACGACCGTGTGCTGATCGAAAAATTCGTGCTCAAGCCCCGCCATATCGAAATCCAGGTATTCGCGGACCGGCACGGCGGTGTCGTGCATCTGTTCGAGCGCGACTGCTCGCTTCAGCGCCGCCACCAGAAGGTGATCGAGGAGGCGCCCGCGCCCGGCCTGCCGGATTCCATGCGCACGGCGATGGGCAAGGCGGCCTGCGAGGCGGCGCGCGCCATCGGCTATGAAGGGGCGGGCACGGTCGAGTTCATCGCCGGATCGGAAGGCGGTCTGAGTGCGGACAAGTTCTGGTTCATGGAAATGAACACCCGCCTGCAGGTGGAGCATCCGGTCACCGAGATGATCACGGCGGAGGATCTGGTGGAATGGCAGGTCCGCGTGGCGGCGGGCGAGCCCCTGCCTGTCCGTCAGGAGGAGCTTGCCATCCACGGTCATGCTGTCGAGGCGCGTCTTTATGCGGAGAATCCGCAGAAGAATTTTTTGCCCGCCACGGGCACCCTGCATCATCTGCATTTTCCGCCCGAGGGGCCGCATCTGCGCATCGACACGGGCGTCGTGGAGGGCGACGCGGTGAGCATTCATTACGATCCCATGATCGCCAAGGTCATCGCCTGGGACGAAAACCGCGACCGGGCGGTGGCCCGGCTGGAACGCGCCCTGCGGGAGACGCAGATCGCGGGCGTCACCACCAACCTGGCCTTTCTCGCCAATGTGCTGGGACACGGGGCGTTCCGCGCCGCCGACATCGACACCGGCTTCATCGACCGGCATCTGTCCGGCCTCGCGCCGCAGGAGGAAGCGCCGCCGGCCGAAATCAGGTTTCTGGCCGCGCTCTATCTGCTTGCGGAACGTCAGCAGTCGGCGGTTCACGCGGCGATGTCGTCGGGCGATCCGTATTCGCCCTGGCACGCGGTGGACGACTTCCGCGTCAACGGCACGGGCCGCGCGACCTTCCGTTTTTCAGGTGCGCACGCCTTCGAACTCACCGCCACGCCGGAGGGCGGCGGGCAATGGCGTCTGGAAACGCAAGACGCCGGGGCCACGGGCAGCGCGGTGCTGGACGATGAGCGCCACCTCTCCGCCGTGATCGGCGGGCGGCGGGTGGAGGCGGGCGTGCTGCGTCTGGGCGACGTGCTGCATATCATGCATGACGGCCGGGCGCATCGCCTCGTCATGCACGATCCGCTGGCCGCGGCCGAGATGGAGGACGGCGGGGCGGCCACCGTGGCCGCACCCATGCCCGGCAAGATCGTCACCGTGCTGACGAAGGAGGGCGCAACCGTCAAGCGCGGGCAGGCCCTCCTGGTGCTTGAAGCCATGAAGATGGAGCACACGCTTTCCGCCCCCCAGGACGGCAAGGTGGAACGCATCAGTGCGAACGAGGGCGACCAGGTGGAAGAGGGCGCCGTGCTGGTGACCTTTGCGGGGGAGTGACGAAGCGGCAGGAAAACGAACAGGGATGTGATGCTTTGCGCAACCTCTCCTCCGTTCATCCCGGCACAAATTTTCTCACAGGCTCCTCCGCCGGAATGGGCGGGGAAAATCACCCTGCCATCTTCTCCAACACCCGGTCCACCATCGCGCGGCTCTGGTCCCACACCTGTTCCTTCCACGGATCTTCTTCCGGGTAGAGGGCGTCCTTGATGTGGGCCTTGATCGCCCTGCCCTGCTCCGACTCCACGTCGCCGTGCAGGTAGAGCCAGTTGTCGGCGCGCAGGCCTTCGAGCACGTAGAGCATTTCGCGCGTGCCGAACTCATAAGCCACGCCCGCGCGCCGTTCCGCGCCCGCCAAGCCGAGGAAGGCGGACACCAGGTCGCCCCGGATGGGCGCGGACACGGAGGAGCCGTCCACCGGATAGCGCACGTCGCCGAACCAGTCCTCCGCCACCGCGCGCACCTCCGGCCCGCCCTGCCCGATGGGCTCGCCATGGCCGTAGGGGCCGAGGCCGGTGTGAAAGTCGATCAGCGCCGCCGCTTCAAGGCCCTGCGCGTGCCGCTTCACAAGCTCCGTAAACGTCCGGTTGGACCAGGTGGGGGCGCGCCCGCCATAGAACAGCCCGTCCTCGTGGGTGTACTGACCGCCGGTGACCGCCGCCTGAAACGCTTCCAGCCCGTGCTCCTCCAGATACCGGTAGGCCTGCGCATCGTAGTGCTCCTTGCGCGCCATCAGATCCGGCGGGCAGATGAACCCGTGCACCTCCTCATAGGCCGGATTTTCCGGGTGCGGTGCATCGTGATCCACGAAATTCCGGTTGAGATCCACATTGTCTTCGTTGACGCGGCGCACATGGGCGAAGCCGCAGGGGTTGACGGCATGGATCATCAAAAGCGCGGTTTCGGCCGGCAGGCGCTCATGGATATCGCCACGCAACAGCCCCGTCTGCACGGCGGAGCCGCAAAAGCCCTCATTGCCGTGGGTGCCCGAGACGAGGACCAGCAGCCGTTTCGGCGTCTCCGGGCCGATGCGCGCAACGTCCGTATAGAGCGGCACGTCCAGGGGGCCGTTGGCGTTGGGATTTTGCAGCGTTTCCACCTGCGCCCCGGCCTGTTTGCAGGCGTCGAGAAACTTCTTGCGCGCCTCGCCATAGGAGGCGGAGAAAAAGCGGAGTGCGGACATTATGTTCCTCTATATGGCGGGAAACCGTCGTTGCCGAATTCGGTGCAACAGGGTCGAATCTTGACCATGTGTAACCGTCGCCGTTCACCACGAAGACACGAAGAATTCACGAAGAGCCCCGGACCTTTTCGGGAACCGCATAACCGCTAATCGGCGAAGGCTCGCCGGAGTCTCCGTGGTGACTCCATTCTCACGCCAGCGAAGCACCTGTGCGAATGAGGACACCGGAAACCTCACCCCGCCGCCGCCTCCATTGCCTTATCGTCCAGTTCGTTCGCCCGTTGATACGCGTCCCGCGCGGAGACCCGCGCCCAGTAGTCCTCGAAGGCCTGGCGTTTGTCCATTGTGCCGAAGCGCAGGCCCCAGCCGATCTGAGATCCTAGATAAACATCGGCGGCGGAAAAATTCTCGCCCGCGATCCAGCCATTGCCCGAAACCGCGCCTTCCAGTGTGTCCATCACGGCTTCATAGCTGCCGTATCCGGCCATCATCTGCTGGCGTCCCTCGGGCTCGAATTTCATGGCCCGGTTGGTGACCGCGGCCTCCACCGGCCCGGCGGCGAAGAACAGCCAGCGGTAATAAAGCCCGCGCCGGTCGACGGGCGGCGCCAGCCCGGCCTGCGGAAAGGCGTCGGCGAGGTAGGCGCAGATGGCCGCACATTCGGTCACTACGGTATCGCCGTGGCGGATGGCGGGCACCTTGCCCATCGGGTTGATGGCCAGATAGTCCGCCGATTTCATGGTGGTGCCGTATTCCATGATCTCGGTGCGGTAGGGAGCGCCCGCCTCCTCCAGCATCCAGCGGACGATGCGGCCGCGCGACTGCGGATTGGTGTAGAAAACAAGTTTACTGGCCATTTTCCTGTCTCCAAGTCAGAAGTTTTTCCGATCGGATTGAGCTGACAGCCGGCTGAAAGGAGCGCGGGAAGCGAAGCGGGAAGCGAGAAGAGATCGACTCGCGCCCCGCTTGTCTCCCCTTACTTCTTCCGGCGGCTCCGCTTGACCGGAAAGCCCTCACTCACCGCTTCCTGCGGCTTCAGGCGGGTTTGCGCGCCGTCACCTCGATTTCCACGAGAATTTCCGGCTCGGCCAGCGCGGCGACGACGGTGGTATTGGCCGGGCGCGCCGAATAGCAGTGCTCGCCGACGATTTGGGCGACGGTCTCGAAATCCGCCTGGCGCGCCAGAAAGACCCGGACGCAGACCAGATCGTCAAGCGTGCAATCGGCTTCGGTCAGCGCCGCACGGATGTTGCGGAAGGCCTGGCGGGTCTGCTCCGAAACATCGCCGGTGATTTCACCGCTCCTGTAATCGTAGCCCGTGGTGCCGGAAACCAGCACCCAGTCACCGCCCGGATCGGGCAGAACCACGGCCCGGGCGAAACGTGCCAGTTTCTCGAATTTCGAGTTGGACGAAATCCGTTTGCCGATCATCACTGAATCCGTTCGATGCCGATGGCGGTGGCCTCGCCGCCGCCGATGCACAGGGACGCCACGCCTTTCTCGCCGCCCCGGGCTTCGAGCGCATGCAGCAGCGTCACGATAATGCGCGCGCCCGACGCGCCGATGGGATGGCCGAGCGCGCAGGCGCCGCCATTCACATTCACCTTTTCATGGGGCAGGCCGCACTCCTTCATGGCCGCCATCGCCACCACGGCGAAGGCCTCGTTGATCTCGAACAGGTCCACGCTGTCCGCGTTCCAGCCGGTGACCTTGAAGAGGGTCTGAAGCGCGCCCACGGGCGCCGTGGTGAACCAGCGCGGCTCGCGCGCGTGCTGGGTGCGGGCCACGATGCGCGCCCGGGGGGTGAGGCCCCGGCGCTCCGCCTCGGAGGCGCGCATGAGTACCAGCGCCGCCGCGCCGTCGGATATGGAACTGGAATTGGCCGCCGTCACCGTTCCGTCCCTGGCGAAGGCGGGTTTGAGCTGCGGGATCTTGTCCGGCCTCGCCGTGCGCGGCTGCTCGTCCGTGTCCACGGTGATTTCTTCCTTGCGGCCCTGCACGGTGACCGCGGTAATTTCCTCACGGAAGGCGCCGCTGTCCTGCGCCTTGAGGGCCCGCTCCAGCGAGGCGATGGCGAATTCGTCCTGGGCCTCGCGGGTAAACTGGAAGCTTTGCGCCGTGGCCTCGGCATAGGCGCCCATCAGC
>JBKHIN010000229.1:0-5349 GCA_046538635.1 Alphaproteobacteria bacterium | reverse complement strand
CAACGGCGAAGGCCTCGCCCGACGGCAGAACATGCACATCCAGCCGGTCCTTGGAAACGTCGATTCCGACGAAAGAGGTGTCCATCTGATCCCATCCTTGCAAAACCGGGCTCGCAGAGCGGCCCAAGCGACTGTTCGGGGTAAATGGACGGGCGGGCGGAGACCCTTGCTCACCCACGGGCTTGGTGTCCCTGAGGGGTTTCGGTCTTCCACCCGCCGCCGCATCGGTAACCTTAACCGATGTCGGCCGATTCAAGTTACAAGGGGGAAAAGGAATTCGCCGAGCGCAGCGAGGCTCCGTATCGGTGGACTGAGCACGATGCTCCGGCTCCTGTTGCTGAGTCTTTTGCGCGCCGGACGGCGCGCGCCCCTCACCCTCCCACGGGGCGCAGGCGCGCCCGTGGGTGTGCCACCGGCGGCGGCTTCTTTTCAGGTAGACGGACTCTTTGCGTCCGTCGTGCCTCCTTTGTGCCTTGGTGCGAACCTCGTAAGATCAGGCTGGCAGGAAGCCCGCGTGGTCAGTTTAAAATCGGAAAAAGGGAATCTCCATGCCCGGCCGCAGCTACGCCCCCCGCGAAATGATCGAGGCCCTGATCGGCTTCGACACCACCAGCCGCAACTCCAACATGGAACTGATCCGCTTCGTGACGAAGTTCCTGGACGGCCACGGCGTGCCGTATGAACTGATCCCCAATGAGGACGGCACCAAGGCGAACCTGTTCGCCACCATCGGCCCGGACGTGCCCGGCGGCGTGGTGCTCTCCGGCCATACGGATGTGGTGCCCGTGGACGGGCAGGACTGGCATACCGATCCGTTCGAGGTGGTGGAAAAGGACGGCCGTCTCTACGGCCGCGGCACCTGCGACATGAAGGGTTTCGTGGCCACCGCGCTGGCGATGGTGCCCGAGTTTCTGAAAAGAAAACCGGAGCGGCCCATCCACCTGGCGCTTTCCTATGACGAGGAGGTGGGCTGCACGGGCGTGGTGCCCATGATCGGCTGGCTGGCCCAGCGCGCCAACAAGCCGCGCGCGGTGATCGTGGGCGAGCCCACCAGCATGACCGTGGTCAACGCCAACAAGGGCATCCGCTCCTTCCGCACCACGGTGACCGGCCACGAGGTGCATTCGAGCCTGGTGGATTCCTCCGTAAACGCCGTGATGGTGGCGGGCGAGCTGATCGCTTTCCTCAACCGCCTCGCGGCGGAAATGCGCGGCCGGCCGGACACGCGCGGCATCTTCGATCCTCCGCACACAACCATATCCGTGGGCCGCATCGAGGGCGGCACGGCCGTCAACATCACGGCGAAGGAATGTTCCTTCATCTGGGAGTGCCGCGCCCTGCCGGAACAGGACGATTCCGAAGTCATCGAGCGGTTCAATTCGCATGCAGAGGAACTCCTGCCCGGCCTGAAGGCGCGCGCCGAGGCGGCGGACATTGCCACCGAACAGCTTGCCCGCGCGCCGGGCCTGAAACTGGAGGAAGGCTCGCCCGCCGAGACCCTGGCCCTGCGCCTCGCCCAGCAGAACGAAACCCGCGCCGTCGCCTATGCGGCCGAAGCGGGCCTGTTCCAGGCCATCGATCTGCCCACGGTCATCTGCGGCCCCGGCGACATCGCCCAGGCCCACCAGCCCAACGAATTCATCGAACTCTCCCAGATCGACGCCTGCCAACACTTCCTCCGCCGCCTTGCCGAGGAAATGGGGGAGGGGTAGGGTTCTTTCGCCGGGGGTTAATGGCTACCGGGCCCGGCCGGGAAGACGCTGGCCGCATCGTCGGAGCATCCGTCCACATACGCCAGTTCGACGCCCGTTCAACGCCTGTCCGGCGCTTTTTCAGGGCTGGACCACCCTTGTTTGGCGAAATTCAAGGGGGTGGGCGAAGGGGCGATTCGGGGTGGTTGTGCCCGGGGCCGCGCCGTGCAATGGCACACCGTGCCTTGGATCCGTCCCGTTCCGGGCGGCGTTCTCCCCCCTCCGCGATGTGAACGCCTGAACGCCCTTTGGCCCGGACTTGTCCGCGCGGTCTGCGGGGATAAGTGGCCCCGCCTCAGCCCTCATAGACCCAGTGCCGCAGCAACTGGTGGGCAATCGCCATGGCCGGCGGGCAGCGGTAGCCGTTCACCGTCTCGCCCTTGAGCATGGCCTTCACGTCCTCGCGGGGGAACCAGCGGGCCTCGGCGATCTCGATCTCGTCGACGCGGATGTCCTCGTTCTCGGCGTCCGCCAGGCAGCCGATCATCAGCGAGGAGGCATAGGGCCAGGGCTGGCTGGAGTGAAAGCGCACATTGCGGATGCGGATGCCGGTTTCCTCGAACACCTCGCGCCTTGCCGACTGCTCGATGGTCTCGCCCGGCTCCACGAAGCCCGCCAGCGCCGAAAAGAACCCTTCCGGCCATTTGGGGCCGCGCCCCAGAAGGCAGGTGCCGTCGCGCACGGCCAGCACGATGGCCACCGGATCGACGCGCGGGAAATGTTCCGAATTGCAGGCCGGGCACAGGCGCTTGTAGCCCGCCTCCACCAGTTCCGATTCCGCCCCGCAGGCGGCGCAGAAGCGGTGGCGGGCGTGCCAGTCGATCATGCTCTTGGCCTGGGCGAGGATGGCGGCGTCCGTGGCGTTGAGGCGCAGCGCAATGCCCCGCAAGTCCTCGAACCGGCCCAGCCCCTTCAGCGGCCCCTCGTTCTCCGGATCGGGCATGGAGGAAATATCGGCGGCGAAATGGGCCGTCTCCCCCTCCATGCCCAGGAAGACCGTCGCCGCCTCCGGCCCCGACAGGCCCTCCAGCAGGCCGGGGCGCAGCCAGCCGGGCTCCAGCGCCTCGCCGCCGCGCGTCTCGATGACGAAGGGCATCAGCCGCCAGAGCGGGATGATCAGCGTGCCCGGATCCTCCAGGCGCGCGCGCAGCCATTCCGAATCACTCCGCCGCTCGCTCGCCCGGTCGAGCGGGTTCCTTGTGAGGTAATTCGGATTGCGGTCCAGCAACATAAGGGCTCCCCCGACTCGTTACCCGCGGCGCCCGCCGCGCCGTGGGCCCGATTTGCGCCCAAGCGGGCGGCGGCGTCAAATGGTGTTGTCCGCGCGGGCGCTGGCCATGATCGCGCGGGGGCTTGCCGAGCCTGGTTGGGAAAATTATATTGCATGCAATGAAGGCGCAATATTGAAGGCAAAATCAATGGGCCAGCTTACCGTCCGGAATGTCAACGAACGGATCATTCGCGCGCTCAAGCAGCGGGCGGCTGCCCATGGCCGCTCTGCCGAAGCCGAGCATCGGGAAATCCTCCGTGAAGTCCTCCTCAAGCAGGAGGAGGATTTCATAACCAGAGCGAAAGCGCTGCGCCGCCGTCTACACTCCCCCGTCGACAGTACCGAGCTCATCCGCGCCGATCGCGATCGCGACACCATAGCGTGAGCGGCAACATGAGCGGATATGTCGTCGATGCAAGCGTGGCAGTGAAGTGGCTTGTTACCGAACCGAATTCCGATCAGGCTGAGCATCTTTTGGGCTGCGGTTTGACGCTTGTTGCGCCGGCACTCCTGTTCGCCGAGGCCGCCAACGCCTTGTGGGCCATTTGCAGGCGCGGCTATATCGGCAGGAACGAATTCGCGGAAGCGTTGGGTGTGCTGAAGTCGGCGCCAATTGACGTTCCCGTCCCCATGCGCGACCTCGCCGCATCGGCGGGGCGGCTCGCGGTCGATCTCGATCATCCGGTCTATGACTGCTTCTACCTCGCGCTCGCCTTGCAGGAACAACATCCCGTAGTGACTGCCGATCAGCGCTTTTACGGCAGGGTGTGCAAGCATCCCTATCTGTCGGACCGGGTCGTCCATCTGGAGGGCGTGAATCTGAACTGAGTTCCGCGGCGGCGCTGAATTCAGCCCGCGCGCCCTTGCCATGAGCGCCCGCCTCGCTGATATAGTGCGGCAGGGAGATTGGGGCGGACGGGCCCCTCGCTAACCCGGTCAGGTCCGGAAGGAAGCAGCCGTAACGAGACCGGCCCGGGTCGTTCCCAATCTTCCGCTCATGCCCGAACCGCGACGCCTGAACGAGAGAGAAGGAACGGGCATATCCGGTCCATTGTCCGCGCCGCTGGCGGCGGAAGCCTTGGGACGCTTCATGTCCGAATCGCCCGAAATTCGTAACGCCACAGACAGCGCCAATGGCGGCGCCTATCAGGTGCTGGCGCGCAAATACCGGCCCCAGACTTTCGACGATCTGATCGGCCAGGAAGCGATGGTGCGCACGCTGTCCAACGCTTTCGCGGCGGACCGCATCGCCCACGGTTTCATCCTTACCGGCGTGCGCGGCGTGGGCAAGACGACCACCGCGCGCATCATCGCCAAGGGGCTGAACTGCGTCGGCCCGGACGGGGCGGGCGGCCCCACGGTCAAGCCTTGCGGGGAATGCGAGTTCTGCACGGCCATCGCCGAATCGCGCCATGTGGACGTGCTGGAAATGGACGCCGCCTCGCGCACCGGCATCGACGATATCCGTGAAATCATCGAATCGGTGCGCTACCGCCCGGCGGCCGCGCGCTACAAGGTCTATGTCGTGGACGAGGTCCACATGCTCTCGCGCCAGGCCTTCAACGGCCTGCTCAAGACGCTGGAAGAGCCGCCGCCCCATGTGAAGTTCATCTTCGCCACCACCGAGATCCGCAAGGTGCCGGTGACCGTGCTTTCGCGCTGCCAGCGCTTCGACCTGCGGCGCATCGAGGCGGACCGGCTCGCCGCCCATCTGAAGGCCGTCACCGAGGCGGAGGGTGCACAGGCCGAAGCCGACGCCCTCGCCCTGCTGGCGCGCGCGGCGGAGGGCTCGGCCCGGGACGCCCTCTCGCTGCTCGACCAGGCGCTTGCCCACGGCACGCGCAGCGGCGGCGCCATCGCCCTCTCGGAGGAAGACGTGCGCGCCATGCTGGGCCTCGTGGACCGGGCGCGCGTCATCGACCTCATGGAGCGCCTGTTCGAGGGCGATGCCCCCGGCGCGCTCGGCGAACTGCGCGCCCAGTACGATGCGGGCGCCGATCCGATCACCGTACTGAACGATCTGCTCGAGCTTACCCACTGGCTTACCCGTCTCAAGGTGGTGCCGCAGGCCGCGGACGACGCGGGCGTCAGCGAGGTGGAGCGCACGCGCGGCAGCGCCCTTGCCGAAAAGCTTTCCATGCCCGTGCTCACCCGCGCCTGGCAGATGCTGCTCAAGGGGCTGCAGGAAGCGCAGTCCGCGCCCCATGCGCTGGCGGCCGCCGAGATGGTGCTCATCCGGCTGGCCTACGCCGCCACGCTCAAGACGCCGGAGGAACTGGCGCGGGCGCTGGAACAGGGCGGGCCAGCCGCGCCTGCTCCCTCCTCGCC
>JBKHIN010000228.1:0-5351 GCA_046538635.1 Alphaproteobacteria bacterium | reverse complement strand
TCTCGGAGTGCCAAATCGGCCACTTGGACAAATTTCTTCTGGGTCCCTGCTTTCGCAGGGATGAGCGGAAAATAAATCTTTTCCCCTCACTCCGCGTCCTTTTTCGCCCCTGCAAAGACGTAGCCCAGAATGCCCAGCACCAGCGTCACCGCCGCCTCGGTGAGCATGTTCTGAAGCGCCAGCGCCGCGGCGATGGGCAGCGCCACCACAATGGTCATAAAGCGCACGAACTGCGTGCCGATACCCTTTTTGAGCGCGATCCGGTTGGCGAACCCGCCGATCAGCCCCACGATGGCGATCACCACGAACAGGATGGAAAGTAGATCCCGGACATCCATGTCATTCATTGCCCCCTCCCTCTTGTTGCCGCACAGCATAGCGGAACGCCCTGCCACACGCACCGGACAGGAGACCGGAAGCCGGGCCGGGAGAGCCGTTTCGGCCCCCGCCCGTGGACATCCGCCCCCAACCGCGCCATACAGGCGGCCATGATCCGCAACGATTTTGACTCCCCGGTACCGGCATGACCTGGCATCACCCGGACGGCACAAGCCGGCGGCCGCCGGTATTCAACGCGCCGCGCGCGGTGGTCTGGCTCGCGGGCACGCTGCTGCTGGTGCATCTGCTGAAGGTCCTGGCGTTCAGCGACCGGCTGATCCTGTCGCTCGCCTTCATTCCGGCGCGCTTTTCCGCCGCCGCCGATGCGGCGCAAGGCGTGTTCGTGGGCGGCGCCCTGAGCAAATGGACGTCGCTGGTCACCCATGTCTTCCTGCACGGCGGCTGGTGGCATCTGCTGTTCAACAGCGTGTGGCTGCTGATTTTCGGCACGCCCGTGGCCGCCCGCCTGGGCACGGCGCGGTTTCTCACGCTCTTTCTGCTGACGGGAATCGCGGGCGCGGCCACCCACGGCGTCCTGAGCTGGGTGGGCGATGCCTTCACCGGCGGCCCGCGCGGCCCGGAGATTTTGGTGGGCGCCTCGGGCGCCATTTCGGGGCTGATGGGCGCGGCGGCGCGCTTCATCGTGCTGGGCCGGGAGATGGCGGTGGCGGGCTATGACCGGCCGCTGCTGCCGCTGAACGACAACCAGGTCGTGACCTTCACCGTGCTGTGGGTCGTGATCAACCTGGTGCTGGCGTTGACCGGCGGCCTGGGCATGGGCATGGGAGACGGCATTTCCTGGGAAGCGCATCTGGGCGGCTATTTCGCCGGGCTGTTCCTGATCCCCTTCATCGACAGCAAAGGGCGCGCGTGGCGATGACACTGGGGCAACCTTGCATCGCCCCGGGCCGCGCCCACATGCACTCAAGGGTCCGCACCACCAAGGGAGACCGGGCATGACATATTCGGATCCAGCTTCGCCCAATGGCGGCGGCAAGCGCGAGGACGAGGACGCCATTCCCATGCCGGACGATCCGGAACGCCGGGAGGAAGGCGCCTCCGGCGGCGCCTCGGCCGGGAACCGCTACTCGGCGGGCGCCGGCCCGGAAGGCACGGGAGCGCCGGGCGGCGCCTTGGACGAATTCCTGGGTGTGGAAAAGGACTTCTGGATGCGCCTGCTCTACATCATCGCGGCGGGCTTCGTGGCCTGGGTGAGTTTCTGGTTCATCATCATTCTGGCCGTGGCGCAGATCATCTACCGGCTGGCCGCCGGGCGCACGAACGACGATCTGCGCGGCTTTACCCGAAACATGATCCAGTACATCCGGGACCTGCTGGCCTTCGTCACGCTGGTGCGGGACGAGAAGCCGTTCCTGTTCGGCGGCAAGTTTCCGGACACGGCCGCCGGGGAATTCCGGGACGACACAAGCGGCCCCGGCCCGCGCTGACAATCGCCCCGCGCACGGCCTTAAAATCTCTCCACGCCGCGTGGCGTGACTTGCGCGCATGCCACGGCATGTGATGCGATGCGCCGCGAGTCGAATGTGGCGGGGCCCCGGGCCCGCGCCGGGGGAGTGCGCATGCATAGGATCCGCTCCGCCGCAACTGCGGCCATTGTTGTCATTGTTGTCCTCAGCCTCGCGGCCCTGGAGGCCGTGGCGGGCGGTCTGGTGGACAGCGCACGGCCCTTCCGCGCGCCGGAGGGCACCACCTTTCGCGACCACATTCCCGTCGCCATGCGCGACGGCGTGCGGCTGGATACCATGCTTCTTCTGCCGCCCGGCGAGAAAACCAACCTGCCCACGATCCTGGTGCGCACGCCCTACGACATTGTCGACGGCGAACTGCGCAACGCCAACGTTTTCTACGAGCGCCTGCTGGGCGCGGGCTATGCGCTGGTGCTTCAGAACGAGCGCGGCCGGCATTTCTCCGAAGGCCGCTACACCATGCTGGGCGGGGCGGTGAAGGACGGCTACGACACGCTGAGCTGGATTGCCGCGCAGCCCTGGTCCAACGGCAAGGTGGGTACGTTCGGCTGCTCCTCGTCGGGAGAGAACCAGCTGGCGCTGGCGGCTGCCGGGCACCCCGCCCATGCGGCCATGATTCCCATGTCCTCCGGCCTCGGCGTGGCCTCGGCGGGCCCGGTGGAAGAACAGGGCAATTTCTACCGCGGCGGCGTCTGGCAGCAGGGCTGGTTCAATTTTTTCTACAATCACGGCCACACCAGATGGCCGCGCCCGCCCGCCGATCTGGACGATGCCGCCTGGACGCGGTTCGCCCGCACCTTCCGGCTGGGCAATGACGCCAAGCGCCTCAAGCCGGCGGGCTTCGACGATTTCCGCATGCACCTGCCCATGATCGGCCTGATGAAGGCGGGCGACGGGCCGCTGAGCGACTTCGAAACCTATCTGCGCCGCAAGCCCGGCGAGAAGGCGTGGCTGAAAAACCGGGTTTCCGACCGGTCCGACATCAAGGTGCCGGGGCTGTGGGCGGAGGCGCTCTACGATCTCTCCTCGCGCTCCGCCATCGCCATGTTCAAGGTGGCGCGCGACCGCAATCTCGCCGCCGGGCGGAACAACCAGTTCCTGCTGATCACCAACGGCACCCATTGCAGCTTCGGCCGGGAGAGCAAGTACACCCGCGTCGGCGAGCGAAAGCTGGAGGATGCCCGCTTCGCTTACGGCAAGCTGTTCCTGAAATGGTATGACCACTGGCTGAAGGGCATCGACACGGACGTCACGGAACGGCCGTCCATTCTGGCCTATATGGCCGGCGCCAACGGCTGGCGGTCCTTCGACAAGCTGGTGACCGAAACCCACCGTCCGCTGACCTTCCATCTGACCAGCCGGGGCAACGCCAACGACCTGGGCGGCGACGGCAAACTGTCGCCGGAACCCGCCGTGACCGCGATGAGCGACAGTTTCGTCTATGACCCGGCGAATCCGGTCATCAGCCGGGGCGGCGACAGCTACGGCGTGGGCCGTTCCCATACGGACGGCGCCTATGACCAGACCGAGATCGAGCGGCGCAAGGACGTGCTCGTCTATACCAGCGCGCCACTGAAGCGCGACGTGGCCGTGTTCGGCTTCATCCAGACGAAACTGTTCGTTACCTCCGACCAGCCGGATACGGACTTTACCGTCAAGCTGGTGGACGTGGAGCCCAGCGGGCTGATGGAAATCGTGCGCTCCGAGCGTGCCTGGAACATCAGCGACACGATCCTGCGGATGCGCTACCGCGAGGGGCTGGACAAGGAAGTGTTCATGAAACCCGCGCAGGTTTACAAGATCGAGATGCCGCTGATGTTCGCCGCCAATGTCTTCAAGAAGGGCCACCGGATTCGTATCGAGGTGTCGAGCAGCAACTTCCCGAACTACGCGCGCAGCCTGAACACGAAGAAAAATCCGTACACGTCCACCGAATTCGTGCGGGTGCGCAACAGCGTCCGCCACGGCGGCAAATATCCCTCGCGCATCGTGCTTCCGGTGGTCGTATCCGGCAAGGAGGAATAAGCGGAAAGTGCGCGGCGCCCTGGAGCCGGCGCGGATCGACTGGAGCCGTCCCGGCGCGCCGGTGAGCGCGCGCCACGGCGACGTCTATTTCAACGCCGCGGACGGCCTTTCGGAAACACGGCATGTGTTCCTGGCCGGCAACCGCCTGCCGGAAGCCTGGCAGGGGCGGCGCGTCTTCACCATCGGCGAGACCGGCTTCGGCACGGGCCTCAACTTTCTGGCCGCGTGGAACCTGTGGCGCCGCGCGGCTCCCGCCGAGGCGCGCCTGCACTTCGTTTCCGTGGAGGGCTGGCCGCTGACGCCGGACGATCTGGAGCGCGCTCACCGTCCGTTCACGGAACTGGCGCCGCTGGCCCGCCGCCTGCGCGCATTGTACCCCCATCTCTATGCCGGTTTCCATCGTCTCCATTTCGACGACGAGCGCGTCACCCTGACCCTGTTGTTCGGCGAGGCCGGGGACATGCTGGCCGGACTGGATGCGCGCATGGATGCCTGGTTTCTGGACGGATTTTCCCCGGCGAGGAATCCGGACCTCTGGCGGGCGGAGATCCTGGCGCGGATCGGAGCGCTCACCCGGCCCGGCGGTACGGCGGCAAGCTTCACGGTGGCTGGGGCGGTGCGCCGGGAATTGGAGAAGGCCGGGTTCGAGGTGGAAAAGGCCCCGGGTTTCGGCCGAAAGCGCCATATGCTGCATGCACGCAAGGCCGGAAAAGCGCCGGTCCGTCCGGATGCGGAGAGCCCCGCTACCGCGCTTGTCATCGGCGCCGGGCTGGCGGGCAGTTCGGCCGCATGGGCGCTCGCCCGCCGCGGCGTTGCCGTCACCCTGATCGATCCGGACCCGGAATTGCGTCAGGCAGCCTCGGGCAATCCCGCCGGTCTGGCCGCGCCCCGTCCCACGGCGGACGCAAGCCCGGCCGGGCGCTTTCACTGTGCCGCCTTCGACTATGCGCAGCGCCATGTCTTTCGCGCAGGCCGGGACGTGTTCGCGCCCTGCGGCGTTCTGGAACTGGCGGCCGGTGAGCAGGCGCGCCGCCGCCATGAGGCCTTCGCGTCCGGCCATGTTCTGCCCGAAAGCGCAATGCGCGCGCTGAGCGCGGAGGCGGCTTCGCAGATCGCCGGCATCCCCCTTCCCGTACCCGCCGTCCACTTTCCGGAGGGCGGTCTCGCGCGGCCCGCCGCCTGCGCTGCCTGGATGCGCGGGCGCGCGGAACTCCGCCGGGCACGGGTAACGGGCCTTGAGCGCATGGATCGCGGCTGGGAAGCAGCACTTGCCGGAGGCGGGCACGCCGCCGCCGACATCGCGGTGCTCGCCTGCGGCATGGGCGCGGCGGATTTTCCGGAAGCGGGCGCGGCGCCCCTGACCGCCTCGCGCGGGCAGCTTTCGCTTGCGCCCGCAAGCCCCGAAAGCGCGCGCCTGAAAACGGCGCTTTCCTTCGGCGCCTATCTCAGCCCGCCCGTGGC
>JBKHIN010000045.1:0-12277 GCA_046538635.1 Alphaproteobacteria bacterium | reverse complement strand
AGAGGGGTACGGACAGACGTGCTTCGTTCAATGCACCCTGCGCCTCTGACATTTAAGAAATGGCGGGTCCGCTGCGCTTGACCCCGCCCTACTCCGTGTACCCCCTAACCCGCCTCGGCCGCGCCCCAGACATTGTAGCCGAGGATCCTGGGCGTGTTGGGCAGGTACATGGTTTCGAGCCCCTCGATGCGCCAGCCGGTTCCGGTAATCATGTCCGTCATCGGACGGTTCATGTTGCAGCCGCCCGCGATGGGCTTCCAGATCGGGTTCAGCCGGTCCTGCCATCTGGCGACGCCCGGATCGGGCGCGCGGGCATGTTCGCAGAAGAGCATGCGCCCGCCGGGCTTCAGGACCCGGCGCATCTGGAGCAGCGCCGCGCGCCAGCCGGGAATCGTGCACAATGTGTAGGTGATGAGCACCGTATCGACGGACTTGTCTTCCAGCGGAATTTCCTCACCCGGAAGGTCGAGGAATTCCACCTCGAAGGGCACGGACCCGGCACGCTTGCCCGCCCTTTTGCGAATATAGGGATCGGGCTCGAGGCCGAAGACGCGCTCCACCTTTGCCGGATCGTAATAAGGCAGGTTGAGGCCCGAGCCGATGCCCACCTCCAGAATGCGCCCTTCCGCCTTCGGCACCACCTTTTCGCGCTGCTTGCGGATGGGTTTCAGGCCGCAGGCGAAGTCGATCACCAGCGGCACGCAAAATCGTTGATAGAGGCCCAATTCCTACTCCACTCCGTCCACGGAGACATGCAGCCACGCGAGGCGTTCCTCCGGAAAGCCTTCGCCCTCCGGCGGAAAGTCCGCCGGCCGGTCGAAGGCGCCGATATGCAGGTGAATTTCGCCCGGCCAGGGCGCGCCCTCGAAGGTCAGGGTGGCGCCGCAACGGCCGCAGAAACCGCGCCGGACGCCCGGCGAGGAGGCATAAAAGGTGGGCGCGCCGGAGATAAACTGCACCTTGTTTGCCTCATAGCCCGCAAAGGCGGCCACCGGCGCGCCCGAATGTTTGCGGCAACTGGCGCAATGGCAGAGGCCTGTCCATTTGGGCGGGCCGTCCGCCTCGAAGCGCACGGCGCCGCACATGCAACCGCCCTTGTGAATGGTCATGCACCCTCCCTCATTCGGGAGGCGCATTCTACTCCTTACAGGGCACGCGAAAAGCCTCGAGCTTGCAGGCGGGCTCCGGCTTGCCGGTTTCCCCGGATTTCCTGTAGTCGAGGCGCGCCCGGGAATGCCTCATTTCCGGCGAAGCGCCGTTCCGGCCCGCGCCTCAGTAATAGGTGGAACCGCCCCCGCCCAGGGAGGCCAGCACGACGCCCTGCAGGCAGATATTCAGCAGCGCGTGCCCGCCGTCGATGACGATCAGGTTGGCGGGCCGTTTGGCGAAAACGTTGTTCATCACCAGAATGGGGACTGCGAAGCCCATCCACATGAAGAACCCCGTCATGAGACCGCCGCTCCAGCCGCCGGCGCCGGTGCTGCGCAGAACCTGCGCCAGTACATAGGCGATGAGAAGATTGGCGGCCGCGGCCGCCACCCAGCTCAGCACGGAGGGCCGAAGCTCCTCGCGCGTCCGGCCCACGGCGTTCATCCACGGTTCGGCGAAAATTCCGTACCAGATTACACCGATGACCAGGCCGGCCGCCGCCGCCGCCAGCATGGCCCAGCTTACCCCCAGATCCATCCGTTACTCCCGTTTGTGTTTATTCGGATGAACAAAATGTTAACAAACTGCCGGGCCGCGAGCGACGACTTCTCAAACCTTGTGGGGATAAATAACGCGCGAGAAGGCGCCGGAACACGCTTTCCGGGTGCAACGTTCCGGTTCTTCATCCCGGCCGGCGGAGTCGGTTGAGAGGTTTTCTCACTCTTCCCAGGTGCTGCCCGAATACAGCAGGCTGCGCAGACGCTCGCGCGCTTCGCCGGGCGACGGCCGTTCGATGCGTTCCTGAACGGCCCGCTCATAGCTGTCCTCGCCGGGCGCACAATAGAGCACGCCCATGACCATTGGGAACTCCGGCCCCGACAGGCGCGCCAGCATGGCGGCGAGCGCCGGGTTGGTTTCATCGTGAACGAGAATGTCCTCCTCGCTCACCCCGTCCTCGCCCAGCCGGACCACTTCCAGCGCGAAGGTCTGCGGGTTGAAGCGCAGGCCCTTGTCCCTTTCCGCGCCGAAAACGAGCTTTTCTCCGTGTACCGCCTGAACCTGAAAGTCGGCCGCCGTCTTCTTGTTCGTGACGTCGGCGAAGGCGCCGTCATGATACACGATGCAGTTCTGCAGGATTTCCACGAAGGCCGCGCCCCGGAAGGCGGCCGCGCGCTTGAGAATGTCCGGCAGCACCTTCTGCTGCACGTCGTAGGCCCGGGCCACGAAGCGCCCGCCCGCGCCCAGCGCGAAACTGCACGGGTTCACCGGCGCATCGAGCGAGCCGGCCGGCGTGGAGGGCGAGCGGAAGCCGCGCTTCGAGGTGGGCGAGTATTGCCCCTTGGTCAGTCCGTACACCTCGTTATTGAAGAGCAGGAACTGCACGTCCACGTTCCGCCGCAGCAGGTGCAGCGTGTGGTTGCCGCCGATGGAAAGCGCATCGCCGTCGCCGGAAATGACCCATACGGACAGTTCCGGGTTGGCCAGCTTCACCCCGGTGGCGATGGCGGGCGCGCGGCCGTGGATGGTGTGGAAGCCGTAGGTTTCCATGTAGTAGGGAAAGCGCGCCGCGCAGCCGATGCCCGAGACGAACACGACGTTCTCGCGCGGGATGCCCAGTTCCGGCATGGTCCGCTGCACGGCCTTGAGAATGGCGTAATCGCCGCAGCCCGGGCACCAGCGCACGTCCTGGCCGGAAACGAAGTCGGCGGGTTTCAAATCCTGTTTGACGGGCGCAATGTTCATAGCACACTCTCCATCGCCCGGCCGGCGCGCGAACGCTCCGACAACAGACGGTTGGCGGCATCCATGATCTCATCCACGGCGAAGGGCTGCCCGGTCACCTTGTTGAGACCTTCCGCACGGGGCAGGCCCTGCGCACGCAGCAGGGTGAGCAACTGGCCGGTGTTCATCTCGGGCACCAGCACATGATCGAATTGGCCCAGCAGGCTCGTGAGATTGCGCGGGAAGGGCCACAAATGGCGCAGATGAATATGGCTGACGCGCCGCCCCTGCCCGCGCAGGCGCGAAGCGGCGTCGGCCACCGCGCCATAGGTGGAGCCCCAGGCGAGAATGGCCAGTTCCCCCGAAGCGCCGCCGCTGTCCGGCGTCTGCTCGGGAATGGCCCCGGCGATGCGCGCGATCTTGTCCATGCGCGTATCGGTCATGCGCTGGTGGTTGGCCGGGTCGTAGGAGATGTGGCCGGAATCGTAGTCCTTCTCGATGCCGCCGATGCGGTGTTCGAGCCCGGGCGTGCCCGGCACCGCCCAGACCCGCGCCAGGGAGTCCGGATCGCGCCGGAAGGGATGGAACCCTTCCGTGTCCCGATGGAATTCCACCGGGAAGGGGGTGAGCGCGTCCAGATCGGGCAGCCGCCAGGGTTCGGCGGAATTGGCGATATAGCCGTCCGACATCAGGAACACCGGGGTCATGAACTTGACCGCCAGGCGCACGGCCTCGATGGCGGCATCGAAACAGTCGCCCGGCGAGGACGCGGAGACCACGGGCATGGGCGCGTCGCCATTGCGCCCGAAGACGGCGATGAACAGGTCCGACTGCTCGGTCTTGGTGGGCATGCCGGTGGAGGGCCCGGCCCGCTGCGTGTCCACGACGATGAGGGGCAGTTCGGCGCTGATCGCCAGACCCAGCGTCTCCGTCTTCAGCGCCACGCCCGGGCCGGAACTCGCCGTCACGCCCAGCCGGCCGGCCCAGGAGGCGCCCAGCGCCGCGCTCACGGCCGCGATCTCGTCCTCCGCCTGGAAGGTGGAGACGCCCAGGCCGCGCATGTTCGCCAGCTGATGCAGCACGGGCGAGGACGGCGTGATGGGATAGGAACAGAGCACCATCTCCAGACCGGCGAGCTGCACGCCGGCCGCCAGCCCCCAGGACAGGGCCTCCGCCCCGGTCACCAGCCGGTAGGTGCCCGGCTCGCGCTTCAGGCGGGGTTCCAGCGTCACCGCGACGTCGCCGGAAATTTCCGCCGTTTCGCCGAAGGCGTGGCCCGCCTTGAGCGTGGCCACCGCCGCCCCGGCCAGATCGGGCGCCTTGGCGAACTTGGCGCTCAGCCATTCCGCCGTCGCCTCCACCGGTTGCCGGAACATCCAGCAGACGAGGCCCAGCGCCCACATATTGCGGTTGCGCATGGCCTCCTTCTGGCTGAGGCCCAAAGGCTTGGCCACTTCGAGCGTCTGGGTGGTGATGTCGAAGGCCAGGACGCGATAACCGTCGAGCACGCCCGACTCCAGCGGGTTTTCCGCATAGCCCGCCAGTTTCAGATTGCGGGCCGAGGCAAAGGCGGTCTGGTCGGCAATGATGACGCCGCCGCGCTTGAGCCGGTCGAGATTGACCTTGAGCGCCGCCGGATTGAGCGCCACCAGCACGTCGGCGGTGTCGCCCGAAGTGCGCGTGCGCTCCGAACCGAAGCGCATCTGGAACGCCGAGACACCGTAAGTGGTGCCCGCCGGCGCCCGGATCTCGGCGGGAAAATCGGGAAACGTCGCCAGATCGAGGCCCGAGAGCGCCGTGGCCTTGGCGAAGCGGCCGCCCAGCAACTGGATGCCGTCGCCGGAATCGCCGGCGAAGCGAATGACCACATCTGCGGGTCCTTCGCCAACGGCGCCGCCCTCTCCGGACGGCGAACTGCTATCCACCTTCATTACGTCCCTGTCCTGCCGGCGAAATCAACAATCGCCGGACGTAAATTAATCTGCTGCGCCGCAAATTGATGTAAAACCGGGTACCCCCCTCTACAAGCAGCGGACGCTACAGTTCACCCACACACCCAATGTGCGGCCGGGATTTCGTACGTTCCCTGGCCTGCACCCGGCGCTCTCCTCCATACGGCCCATTCTCAATCAGCACGCCTGAGAATTCGCATACCCGAAGTTGCGCCAAATTGACGCCCGTACCGGGCGGCGCCGGATGACCTAGATTAGGTTCGGCGCGGCCAAAAGGCCAGCACCAGCCGCCAGGGAGATTCACATGCTCGGCGAAGAGCGGCGCAAGTCTGCCGATGCCTGCACGGAAATGGCCGATGTGCGCTACGAGATCGACCGCATTGACCGCATCCTGGTGCGGCTCCTTGCCGAACGACAGACATATATTGAGGCCGCCGGGCGTATCAAGCGCGAACGGGGGACGGTGCGCGACGAGGCCCGGATCGAGGACGTGGTTTCCAAGGTACTGGTCAGCGCCCGGCGCGAAGGCCTGAGCCCGGAGATCGCCGAACCCGTCTGGCGGCTGCTGATCGACCGCTGCATCGCGCATGAATTCGACATTTTCGACCGGCTCAACGGGGAGCGGCCCCCGAACCGCGCCCGCCGCCTGCGCCAGCCCGGCCCGGCGGGGTAGCGAGTTGAAGGAAAAGTGGATTCCTTTTTCTGACGGCGCGTATTAGCTGTTTCAGAAGGCCCGGCTTACTGCGCCCGGTTGTGCACTCCTGCGCGTTTATGTACTTCTCCCAAGCTGCATTTCTACCGAATCTCGGGCGGGCTGTCCAAGCGACCGGATGGGCAAGCGGGGACGCAAAGGGGGTGGTAATGAGTACGACTGAAAAGATGTCCCTCACGGCTCACGGTGAGGAGATCGATGCTCCGCCTCGTATTGCGCCCCGTATCAGGTCGGCCCCCAAGATTCGGCAGATTTACTGGTGCGATTTTCCCGAGGACGCCATCTTGCCGGAAATGTGGAAAAGGCGTCCGGTTCTCATCCTTTCGCGGACTCACAAGCTGAACGGGCATTGCAGCGTGCTCCCCACTTCGACGGGTGCCCAGTCGGGCCCTAGCGCCAGATGGGCTCACGAACTGACAATCCGGCTGAGCGGCATGTATCCCTCATGGGTGATCTGCAATCACATTTATACAGTCTCGACGGCGCGCCTTCATCGCCCGGGCGGGAGCGCAATTCCGCGCGTCCCCAAGGCAGAATTCGACGCAATACTGGAGAAGGTTTACCGATGGTTGCCGGTGCCGCCCTGATCCGTTGCCGTTGACACCGGCGGGCTCAATACGTATGTAATCAAGTAATTGCGGCACTCACTGGGTGACCGTTGCCCGAAAGGGAATGACTTGCGAAGGAGGCCTTGTGCCTCCTTTCGTTTTTGTGGGCGCCGTTTTCCGGCGCACCCCGGTGATTTCCGGGCCATCCCCCGCCGCGCTTGCCCAATTCCCGCCGTTCTGAAAGCATATCCCTCATGACCAGGGAGCGTCCTGTCCGGCGCGCTCCGGACCATCGGCACAGGGTGACGAGAGGGAGGATTCCGATGCACGCCCCGCGTTTTCTGGCCGTCCTGGCAATGCTTGCGGCCTGTCTGCTGCTTCAGGCCTGTTCCGATTCGGAAGACACCGGCGCGGAGGAGGCCGCCGAGGCGCCCGAAACCGCCGCCGACATGCCCAAGGAGCCTGCTCCCGACGCGCCCCCGGCCGAGCCCGCGCCCGAACCGGTCGACGCCTGCGCCCTGCTGACCGCGCAGGAGGTGAAAGAGGCGATCGGCCATGCGATGGACGGCCCGGATGCCGGCCCCCCCGCCGGCGGCGGCGAGGGCGAAGGCAATATGAGCAGCTGCTCCTTCGCCTCGCGCTCGGAATCGGAGAACGCCGCCCCGGCCGAATTACTGGCCGAGCTGAACGCCACCTGGTTCGTCAATGTCTCGGTCTGGGTGTGGCCGGCCGGCGGCGAGGGCGCACGCAACTACATCAACGCCATGCGCGACGCCCCCATGACCGACGATCCCGTACAGGAGGTCGAAGGACTGGGGGACGAGGCGGTGTGGAACGGCACGCTTCACGCCCGGAAGAACAAAGTCACAGTCAGCCTCGACGTGCGCCCGCCGAAGGAAGCGGAAAATCCCGGGCAGCTCGAAATGGAACGCGCACTGATGGAACAGGCGCTGGAGCGGTTGTGAGGGCCCGGTCACGAGGGACCGGCTTGAGTAAGACAGGGCCGCTCGTTGGTATTACAGGTGAAACTGCGCGAGAATGCCGACGGTTCAGAGACCGGCCCTGCGCGCGATGGTATTGTGCAGTGTGAGACCGGCCCTCAGCGCTGGGCCCCGGCCTCCGGCCAGCGCATTCCGGCCGGCCCCGAAACCTCCAGCGCGTCCGGCGTTTCTTCGGGCGTTCCGGGTTCTTCCTCGCGCGTTTCAAGCATTTGTTCCGGCGTTTCGGGCATTTCCTCCGGAGCCGCATCGATCATGTCGAGCGCGTCCTCCGGGGGCCGGGGAGGCATCGGCTGCCTGTGGACCTGGGTCAGCAGGTTGCGCGGGCCGAACAGGGCGCGCGCCAGCAGATGGTCGCGCTGGTAGATGTCTTCCCGGAAATGCACCGTGCCGTCCGGGTCGGCCCACGTGGTGAGGTAATAGAGGTGCACGGGCACGGCACCGTCCAGCCGCACCTCATGGGGCGTGTTGCCCCTGATTTCCTGCCGGATCCGCTCCCGGTCCCAGCCGTCCTTGCCGCGCAGCAGAATTTGCGCCAGCGCAATCGAATCCTTCACCCGGATGCAGCCATGGCTGAAGGCCCGCGCATTGTGGCTGAACAATTCCTGCTTGGGCGTGTCGTGAAGATAAATGTCATGCTTGTTGGGAAGCATGAACTTGATGTTGCCCAGCGAATTCTTCGGCCCGGGCTTCTGGCGCAGGCGGAACGGGAACTTTTCCGGGTCGATCTGATGCCAGTCGACGTTCAGGGGGTCGATGGTGCGGGCGTCCCGGCTCCAGCCCGACAGCAGCTCATACCCCTCCTCCTCGAGGTAATAGGGGTTCTCGCGCAGCTCGGGCAGGAATTCCTCTCTGGCGATGCTTTGCGGCACGTTCCAGTAGGGATTGAAGACGAGATACTGGATCCGGTCACTGAATACCGGCGTGCGATGGTAGGGTGCGCCCACAACCACTTCCGTCCGGAAGATGGTCCGCCCGCGGTTCACCACTCTCAGCTCGTAGTCCGCCAGATTGACGAACACATAGCGCTCTTCATACCGGTTGGGCAGCCAGCGGTGCCGCTCCAGATTGATGACGATCTGCTGAATGCGGTGCTCCACCGGCACGTTCAGGGCTTCCAGCGTCGGATAGTCCGTGCGCCCCGTCGGCACGAGTCCGTGCCGTTTCTGGAAGCGCTCCAGCCCCCGGAGCAGGACCTCGTCGAACAGGTCGGGCTCGGCGGAAGGCTGCGCGTGCTCCGGAATGTCCCCGGTGATGCGCAGCCGCTCGCGCAGGATCGCCACGTTGTTGCTTTTCGAGCCAAGCTCGTAGCGGAATTCCGGGATCGTCGGCCAGCCGCCCTCATCCGCAATTCTGCGATAGCGCATCAGCGCCGCGCGCAGGCGCCGGTAATTTTCGTGACTGGGCCGGAAGCCGAGAATGTAGGCTTTCAGATCGGCGGCCTCGAGAGCCGCGCGCAACACCCCTTCCTGATCCAGCCGCCGCGGCTTGATGAACACTTCGGGATCGACCCGCGCCGGCTCGACGCGCCCGTTGGCCAGATCGCTCGCCGCCTCGATCAGACCCAAGCTCAGGCGAACGTCCAGTTCGGCCAGCACCTGAACCGGCTCGAGGCTGAGCAACGGATCGGAGTCCGTCACGCCGTAGTCGGACGGGTTCAGCCCGTCCTCTTCCAGCGCCTGCAGCGCGTCCAGCAGCACCCGGCCCTGGGGACTGGGCCCGTCGGCCGTCATCCAGAACGGGCGCATCTGGTGTTCGGAATAGATCCGGCGCAGGATGCGCAGGGTCTCCCCGTCCTCCTCCCCGAGAACGTCCGTGAAGCCTTCGGCCAGAATGTCCGCGATATACGGGCGCAGCACGGCCACATTGGCTGCGGCGCTCGCCGGTGGCGGCGCAGGCAGCGCCAGAGCGGCCGCCCCCAGGATCAGCAGCCCCAGGGCCAGACGCACAGGCCACACGGCGCGGACAATGCCCGCCCGGCATTTGCGGGTATGAAACGACACCAATCGCTCTCCAGCCTCTGACGGGCACCTCGTTTAACAAATGGTGTATCGGAGATTCATCGCAAATTGAATTCAGTCACCAGCGGAATCGCGGCAAATCAGACACATTTGAGCACGATGCGGGCATGCAAGCCACACCGGCGCCGTCCTTTTCTGCCGGAGGTGGAATAGAGCGCGGTTCAACCCGCCAGAGGCTCGATCACCTGGTCGATGTAATGCCGCGCCCGCTCGATCTCCGAGCGCAATTGCGCCAGCAGCGCGTGCCGCGCCGCCAGGTCCGCGGCGGGCGCGGTCAGCGTCTCGGCCCCTTCGCACAGTTCCGCGAGCGGCCAGGCGCCGATCGCCTTGGCGGCCCCCTTCAGCGTGTGGGCCGTCTCCCGCCATGCCGCCGGATCGTCCGGAGACATCCGGCCAAGCCAGGTTTCGGCCTGGTCGCGGAATATAATCAGCAGTTCCCGGGTTGTATCCGGCTTCGCCGCCGTGTAGCGCGAAAGGTGTTCCAGATCGATCGGCAGGGGCCCGCCGTCGAGAGTACGCCCGGCATCCACGGATAACCTCCAGTACTGTCTGCCACAATTTCAGTCTAGCGGCGCGGGAAACCGGGTAAACACGAAAATCATGAAAATACCTTCATCGCTGCAATATAATTGCAACATTTCCCCTATTCGCACCGCGCCGATATGGTAGATTCCAACGAAATCTTAACCTTTGAACGTTCCGGGCCGGGGAGACCGGAATGCGCTCTCAAGTAAGTTAACGCGACCGGGGCGGGGAACCCCGGCGTGACACGAATGGGTGGTGCCTACATGCCGAACAGACCGGAGATGCAACGGGCCGAAGCGCCGGAGACGGAGGCCCCGGAGCCCTCGCGGGAGTCAGAATTCGGCGCCGCGCCGAAAGCGGTGACCACGCCGATGCGGGCGCGGCGCGAGGAGACGCCGGCCAGGAACGGCCGGGACGGCGGCGAGGCGGCGAAGGATACGGCAAAGCCGAAACACGGCCGCGAGGAGCGCAAGGAGAGCAGGGAGCGCGCCCCGGCGCCGGATGCCCCCACGGAGGGCACGAAGGGCAAGGCGCCGGAAAACGGCCCGGCCGGAAGCTCCGAAGCGGGTGCGGACCTCAGCCGCCCCGCCCCGCCCAGGACATCCAGACCGGGCAAGACGGCGAAGCATGGCCGCGGGCAGAAGACCTCCAGAAAACCCATGATCCAGCGGGTCGATCCGCCCGACTTTCCCGACTTCCCCGATCCCGCCGAAATGAACGCCGACAAGCCCGCAGGGCGGGAGGATTCCCCGCAGATGGTGCGCGCCATCGCCGTGGGCATGCCCATTCTGGGCCTGATCGGCGGCGGCGCCTTCACCTTCGGCCTGGCGGCGCTGGGCTCGGTGGGCCAGTTCCCGTTCTCCTTCGCCGTCGGCCTGATCGCCGTGCTGTGCATGATGACCGGGGTGACGGTGATCGCCCTCAACCTGCTGCGCCAGAGCCAGAAGGTCGGCAAGCAGACGGATGAACTTCTCAGCCGCTATTTCGAGCCGGAGACGGCGGCGGTGAAGACCGTGAACACGCTGGGCGACGCGATCCGCCGGGAGATCGGCAAGCTGTCCGGCGATCTCGATACGCTGGCCGGGCGCATCGGCACCATCGAAAAACGCCTTCAGGAACAATCGGACGAACTGACCCATGCCATGGACCGGCTGGAGCAGCGCGCCAAGGCCACCAGCCAGACCCTTTCCGGCGAGCGCGAGCGCATGGAAACCGCCACGCGCACCCTGAACGACCAGACGCAGAGCGCCGCCCAGTCGCTCGACGACCAGATCGCCGCGGCGCGCACGGCGATGGACCAGGCCGCCGGCCGGCTGAGCGAGGCGGACAACACGCTGAAGGAGCGCATTTCCGCGCTCGGCGACACGGCCCGCACGACGGAAGCGGGCGCGGCGGACGCCTCCGGCATCCTGGAGAAACAGGCCGGCCGGGTGGCGGAAATCGCGCAAACGGCCCTCGACGCGGCCAAGCGCACCACCGACCGCTATCAGAACCAGCACCGCATGCTCACCGAGGCCATCGACAAGCTGACGGAGGAAGCGGGCCGCATGGACAAGGTGTTCGACACCCAGCGCCAGTCCCTGCGCGATATCGCCGAGGCGACGGCCAAGCAGTCCGAGCGCATCGAGGAAGTGCTGGGCGAGTGCGCCAGGTCGCTGGGCGAGACCCTGGATACGGTGGGCGGCCGGGCGCGCTCCATCGGTTCCATCTTCACCGAGCAGAGCGAGGCCATCCTGGCGTCCAGCGAGGACGCGGCGGGCGCCATGACGCGGGCGGCGGAATCCGCGCGGGCCAGCGCGGACGAGGCGCGGCGCGCCATGGAGCAACAGGCGGAAAGCTCGCAGCGCTCCCTGAGCGACCAGCTCAAGGAGGCCCGCGCCACGCTGGACGGGCTGACCGGGGAGACGGCGGCGGCCGTCGAACGGCAGCTGGAGTCCTCGCGCGGCGCCCTCGACTCCCTGCTCACCGACCTGCGTGAACTGGTGGATTCGCGCCTGCAGCAGGCGCGCGGGCTGTTCGATACCATGATCGCCGATTTCGACCGGACGATCGAGGAGCAGATCTCGGCCCTGCGCGAACACCGGGATAACGACCGGCGCGACTGGGACGCCTGGCGCGACCGCATCGGCACGGCGCTGGAGGGCGTCCGTCTTCAGGCCCGCGACAGCCTGAAGATGCTCAACGATACCGCGGGCGAAGTGGAAGAACGTTTGGGCGCCCTGCCCAAGCGGCTGAGCGGGGACTCCGAGCAGATGCGCAAGACGGTCTCCGGCCAGATCGCGGCGCTCGATGAACTCGCGGCCTCGGCGCAGAAGTCGGTAAAGTCGGTGGAAACGCTTCTGGGCGGTCTGCCGGACACGCTGTCGTCCAGCTCCGAGGAGCTTGCCGGACGGATCAAGGCCCAGTCGCAAGCCATCGAGGAACTCGCGAAAGGCGCCCGCACGCAGATCGCCGACCTGGAGCACATGTTCGACCGGCTGCCCCGCCGTGTCGACGGTCAGGCCGCCCAGATCCGCGCGGTGCTCGACGAGCAGATGCAAAAGATCGACGATCTGGCCGCGCTGGCCGCCCGGCGGGCCCAGGACGTGGCGGAGCTGAAAAGGACGGGCTCCCCGGCCCGGCCGCAGGCGCAGGAGGCGCAGGACAGGCC
>JBKHIN010000044.1:0-12295 GCA_046538635.1 Alphaproteobacteria bacterium | reverse complement strand
CCCCTACCCTGCAGGCGGCGCTGGACGGCTGGGAGGCCGCGGCCCCGCATCTGAAGGAGCTTTCCAACCGGCTCAATGCGGGCGAGGCGAATGACACCTTCCCGTTTGACGAGGCCGCCTGCGCCTCTCCGCTGCCGCGCGCCTATCAGTGGGCGGACGGCTCCGCCTATGTCAACCATGTCGAACTGGTGCGCAAGGCCCGCGGTGCGGAGATGCCGGAAAGTTTCTGGACGGACCCGCTGATGTATCAGGGCGGCTCGGATTCCTTCCTCGGCCCGCGCGAGTCCATCCGCCTGCCGCAGGACGAGGGCTGGGGCATCGATTTCGAGGCGGAGATCGCCGTCGTCACCGATGACGTGCCGATGGGCGTGACGCCCGAACAGGCGGCAGATCACATCAAGCTGCTGATGCTGGTCAACGACGTCTCGCTGCGCGGCCTGATTCCGGGCGAACTGGCCAAAGGGTTCGGCTTCTTCCAGTCCAAGCCGTCCTCGGCCTTTTCGCCCGTTGCGGTGAGCCCGGACGAACTGGGCGACGCCTGGGCGGAGGGCAAGGTGCACCTGCCGCTGCGCTCGGAACTGAACGGCGAATTGTTCGGCAAGCCCGATGCAGGCACGGACATGACCTTCAACTTCCCGCAACTGGTCGCGCATGCGGCGAAGACGCGGCCCCTGTGCGCCGGTTCGATCATCGGTTCGGGAACGGTTTCGAACAAGCTCGACAGCGGCCCCGGCCGCCCGGTGGACGCGGGTGGCGCCGGTTATTCCTGCATTGCCGAAATCCGCATGATCGAGACCATCGAGCAGGGCGAGGCGAAAACGCCCTTCATGCGCTTCGGCGACCGGGTGCGCATCGAAATGCTGGACAGGGAAGGCAACAGCATTTTCGGCGCCATCGACCAGTCTGTTGCGCGCTATGAAGGGCCGGAGGGCTGAGCCGATGAAGCTGTACACTTACTGGCGCTCCACGGCGGCCTATCGCGTGCGCGTCGTGCTCAATCTGAAAGGTCTGGAGGCGGAGCAGATTTCGGTCAACCTGGCGCCGCCGGCAAGCGAGAACGAGTCGCCGGATTTCCTGAAGATCAATCCGGCGGGCAAGGTGCCGGCGCTGGAACTGGATGACGGCCGGCTGCTCTATCAGTCGCTGGCCATCATCGACTATCTGGACGAAACGCACCCCGAGCCGCCCCTGCTGCCCCGGGACCCGGAAGAGCGCGCCGCGGTACGCGCCTTCGCCCAGACCATCGCCTGCGACGTTCATCCCCTCAACAATATCCGGGTATTGAAATTCCTCTGGGGACCGATGGGCGTGGACCGGGAGACGGTCACCGGCGTCTGGTATCCGGAGTGGATCCGCTCAGGCCTGACGGCGCTGGAGGAAACGCTGGTCCGGCGCGAATGGCGCGGTCCCTTCGCATTCGGCGGAAGTGTGACGCTCGCCGATGTCTGTCTGGTCCCGCAACTTTACAATGCGCGCCGCTTCGAGGTGGATTTGGGCGCTTATGAGCGGCTGACCCGAATCGAGGCGGAGTGCCTGAAACTGGAGGCCTTCGCCCGCGCGGCGCCGGAGGTTCAGCCCGACGCGGCCTGAAGGCCATGTAGAGGAGCCAAGTCATGGGAACCCTGATCGCCATTGCCCGGCGGGCCAAATCACACGCGCCGATGGAAGAATTGCAGTCAGTGCAAATTTCGCCGGATACGGGCCTGGACGGCGATTTCAGGGGCAGGGCCGAAGGCCGCAATGTCAGCGTTCTGTCCCGGGAGGGCTGGGAGGCGGCTTGCGCCCATCTGGGCAAAAATCTTCCGTGGACCTTTCGCCGCGCCAACCTGCTGGTTTCGGGCGTCGATCTGAAGGAAACGGCGGGACAGCGCCTCGAAGTCGGCGGCGTCCTTCTGGAAATCACCGGTGAATGCGATCCATGCGGGCGCATGGAGGCGCAGGAGGAGGGCCTGCGCGCCGCCCTTGTGCCCGACTGGCGCGGCGGCGTTGTATGCACGGTGGTGCGGGGTGGCGGCGTCGCGGTCGGAAACCCCGTACGCCTGACGAACGGGGAGGGTTCGTGACGGGCAAGGGAATCCATATCCGCCGGGCGGAGATCGGCGACCTCGAGCCGGTCGCATCGCTCTTCGACGCCTACCGGCAATTCTACCGGCAGCCGCCCGACAGGGAAGGCGCGCTGCGCTTCATCCGTGAGCGGTTGATCGAGGCCGACAGCCACATCCTGTTGGCGGAATTCAATGGCACGGCGGCGGGATTTGTTCAGCTTTTTCCCAGCTATTCGTCCGTACGCCTGGGCAGGTTAATGATCCTGAACGATCTTTACGTCGCGGAAACCGTACGCGGACAGGGTGTGGGCCGGGCCTTGCTCGAGGCGGCCTGCGAAACGGCCCGGGAGGCAGGCGCGGTTGGCCTCGTCCTTGAAACCGAACGAACGAACGAAACGGCGCAACGTCTTTACGAGGCGGCGGGCTGGCAGAAAAGCAGCCACGTCTATTACGGCTTTGAGCTGCAGCAAAGGGGGAACGCATGAGACCGCAGGCACGACAGGGCGTTCTGGAGATCTCGCCCTATGAGCCCGGCAAGTCCGAAATTCCGGGCGTCAGCCGGGTCATCAAGCTGGCCTCGAACGAGTCGGCCTTCGGGCCGAGCCAAAGGGCGGTGGACGCCTTCGAAGCGGCCGCCGGGAAACTGCATCTCTATCCGGATGCCGAACTCCGCCCGCTGCGCGAGGCGCTGGCGAGGAAACATGCTCTCGATGCGGAAAACATCATTTGCGCCAACGGCTCCGAAGCCCTGATCGATCTCCTCGCCCGCGCCTATGCGGGGCCGGGCGGCGAAATCCTGTTTTCCGCGCTTTCCTTTCCCCTTTACCGCATCGTCACGCTGAGTGCGGGCGCCACGCCGGTGGAAGCTCCGCACAGAGATTTTACCGCGAATGTGGACGCCCTGCTGGCGCGTGCGACGGACCGGACGAAGGTGGTCTTCCTCGCCAATCCCAACAATCCCACAGGCACCTGGATATCGCGGCGGGAGATCGAGCGCCTGCGGAACGGCCTGCCCGAGCATGTGCTTCTGGTGATCGATGCAGCCTATGCGGAATATCCGGAAAGTCCGGACTACAGCGCGGGCGCCGAATTCGTGGAGCGGGGGCCCGGCAATGTGGTCATGTTGCGGACATTTTCGAAACTTCACGCCCTCGCCAATCTCAGGATCGGCTGGGCCTATGCGCCCGATCATGTGATCGATGCGCTCAGGCGTCTGCGCCTGCCCTTCTGCGTGACCACCCCGGCGGCGGAAGCCGCCCAGGCGGCGCTGTCGGATGACGGCCACATGGCCCGCGCCCGCAGTCACAATGCGCGCTGGCTGCCGAGGCTTGAGGCCGCGCTCAGGGAGGCGGGAATGAAGGTTGTGCCCAGCGCGGCCAATTTCGCTTTCTTCCAGGTGCCGGAGCGCATGGGCGGCTGGCAGGCGTTCGACGCCCATTTGCAGAAAGCGGGCATCATCGCCCGGCCCATTCCGCCCGCGCACGCCCTGCGCGTCACCGTGGGGCGCGACCATGAAAACACGGCCTTCCTCGAAGCGCTGCAGTCCTTTGCGGGGCGCCGTGTGGGCAGAGAAGGCGCCTCCCGGAAACCGGTTCCCGCCGCAGAGTGACGTTCGGCCCGGGCCCGGCAGAGCACCTCACGGATGCGCGCCGGCCGGCGGCCGGGGCAGCCGGCTGCGCGGGAAGAAGATGTCAAGCACTACGGCCAGCGCAGGCAATGCCGTGATCGCCATGATCATGTTGGTCATGAACATGAAGGTCAGCAGGGTGCCCATGTCGGCCTGAAACTTCAGGCCCGAGAACACCCAGGTACTGACCCCGATGGCGAGCGTGATCGCCGTGAACACCACCGCCATGCCCGTTTCCGACATGGTCTCCTGGTAGGAGCGGGTGATGTTCTTGCCCTCGCTGAGATGGAACTGGATGCGGTTGTAGATGTAGAAGGCGTAGTCCACGCCCAGCCCAACCGCCAGCACCATGACCGGCAGCGTCGCCACCTTGAGGCCGATCTCCAGCTCCTTCATGAACCAGTAACCGCAGAAGGTTGCCACCGACAGGGGCAGGCAGCAGGCCAGCGTCGCCCGCCAGTCGCGGTAGGTGCCGAACACCATCAGAATAATGACGATATAGACGGCGATCATCATGGGCACTTCGGCGCGTTCCACCTCCTCGTTGGTGGCCGCGATGACGCCAGCATTGCCGCTCGCCAGCCTGATGGTCATGCCCAGCTCTTCCGCTTCGGCCGCGGTTTCCGTGCGCCAGGTTTTCACCGCGCTGACCACGCGCTGCAGCGTCGTGGCCCGGGAATCCTCGGTGAAGATATGCAGCGGCAGAATGGTGCAGTTCGCGTTAAGAAGGCCCGTGGACGGAGAAATCGGCGCGGTCGCCTGCACCAGCGCGAACTGGTTGCGCGGCAGGGCGTGCCATTTGAGGTTGCCCTCGTTCCAGCCCGCATTGATGGCCTTGGCCACGAAGGCGGCCGACGCCACGGATCCTACGCCTTCCACATTGGTCAGGTACCAGCTGAAGCGGTTCATATAGTCCATCTGCGGATATTTGATGCAGGATTCCGACGGCGTCTCCACGACCACGGTGAGCAGATTGAGGCCGATCGAATAGTCCGCCTCGATAATGCGGCTGTCCACGTTGTAGCGGGCCTCCGGGCGCAGCTCCGGCGAACCCGCATGCAGATCGCCCACATGGCGGCCCTGGCTCTGATAGATGGCCGTGGCGAAGATGACCACCGACGCCATGAAGATGACTACCGCGACCCGCGGCTCGGCGATGACGCCGAACTTCCTCATGATCTTGAGCCGGAATTCCCGCGCCCTGTGCACCCGGCCCACATAGCCTTCATCGAATTTGAAATAGGAGACCAGCAGCGGCAGCATGATCAGATTGGTGACGATCTTGAGCGCGACCCCGATGGAGGCGGTGATCGCCAGTTCCTTGATCATCGGAATGTCGACGAAATAGAGCGTGCCGAAGCCCACGAGGTCGGTGGTAAGCGCCATCGAACCCGGAATCAGCAGTCCGGTGAAGGACGACCGCGCCGCCTGATTCGCCGTCTTGCCGGACTCGATTTCCTTGGAAATGAGGTTGATCTGCTGGACGCCGTGACTGACGCCGATGGCAAAGACCAGGAACGGCACCAGAATGGCCAGCGGATCGAGGCCGAAGCCCAGTACGTGGAGCAGCCCGAACTGCCAGATAAGCGAGACCAGCGAGCACAGTAGCGGCAGGAAGGTGAGGATCAGCGAACGGGCATACCAGTAAACCGCGAGCGCGGTCAGCAAGAAGGCCACCACGAAAAAGCCGACCACATTGTCGGCCTTGCCGATGATCGAGGAAATGTTCTTGGCGAAGCCGATGATGTGAACGGAAAATTCGTCGTCCTCGAAGCGGTCGCGGAGCTTCTGCTCCATCAGCACGCCGAGTTCGCGGTAATTCACCTTTTCGCCGGTGCGCGGATCGCGCTCGATCAGTTCCGCCGTGATCATGGCCGAGGTGAAGTCATTGGCCACCAGGTGGCCCACATAGCCGCCGCGGATCACGTTGTTCTGGATCTGCTCGATGGCGTCGGGCGTCAGGGACTCGGCGGTCACCGTGCCGGGAATCACGTCATCGGCGCGAAAGCCCTCCTCCGTGATCTCGAAATAGCGCGTATTGGGCGTCCACAGGGAGGTGACCGTGCGCCTGTCGATTCCCGGAAGGAAGAAGATTTCGTCCGTCAGGTCCTTGAGGCGGGAGATGAACTCCTTGTTCCAGATCGTGCCTTCACGCGCCTTGAGGACCACGATGATGCGGTTCGCCCCGAAGAGCTGGTCCCGGTATTCCTGGAAAGTGGCGATATAGGGATGGCTGGCGGGCAGAAGCTTTTCAAAGCCGGCGTCGATCTTGAGCTGCACCGCGTGGTAGCCGGTCCACACGGTCAGGCCCAGAAGGCCCAGAAGAATCACGGACCGGAGTTTGAAAACCAGCCATTCCAGGAACTTGACCATACCCGCACCATCCCCGTAGCGGCGCCCCGCCCTTGTTCCGGTGCGCCGCCGATCCAAGCTTCGTCGCACAGGCGCCGCCTGGCGCCTCCCCCTCCGTCCTGCGCCGGGCAGACCGGCGCTTCATGCTGTTTCTTCAGGCTGCGCGCTATTCCGGGCGCAGGCCAGCGCTCCGCATGCCTGGCCGCACACGAAGCCGTTTCACTTTATTCACAGCCTAGCCGGTCGCGGGCCCCTGTCCAGCGCATGGAGGCGCGGCCGGATTCGGCGCGGCGGCTTCGCCCGCCCGCCTCCTGCATTTTCCGGGGGCGTGGGCCGCGGCTGCAACATGTGCCGCTGCGTCAGCGGTATTCGCAGTTGCAGCAAAACGGCCTGTGGTTAAAATGACGCTGGCGTCATTTTTCTTGTATGTCCGCCCGGCATGGCCTATCTTGTTAACTGAGACATTGTGCCCGTACGGCGGAGAGTTCGTCGAGGAGGAGTCGATGGCCGAGCAGATCACCAAGGACGCCATGTACGATGCGGTGGCGCCCGATGATTTCCCGTCCATGATGGATGTGGACCGCTACAACAGCCGGTCGAGCGCGTTCGACAAGATCATCGCCGCCACCCACGACCATTTCTGGGATCCGCAAAACCCCAAATATATCGATTTCTCGGAACCCTTTGACCTGGCCGGCACGCCCATGCTGCCGGAGGAACTGGTGCCGGCGCTGCAGACGGAGCTGGTGGACAATCACCTGAAAGGCAGCGAGCGGGTGCGCTTCATCAACGAGAACGCGCGCTGGCAGCTTTCGGCTATCCTTCACGGCGAACAGGGCGCGCTGAGCCTGTCCGCCAGCCTCGTGCATGTCTTGCGCGATCCGGGCGCGCAGGAATACGCCGCAAACCAGGCCCGCGAGGAAGCGCGCCACGTGGCTGCCTTTTCCCGCTATATCGCCGCGCGCTGGGGCAAGCCCCTGCCCGTGGGCCCCACGCTCGGCAACCTGCTGGACGACCTGGTCAACGCAGAAGAGGTCTACAAGAAAATCGTCGGCATGCAGATGCTGGTGGAGGGGCTGGCGATGGGCGCATTCGCAAGCCTCTATCAGAAGGCTCACGACCCCCTTCTGCGCAGACTCTGCCAGCTGGTGATGACGGACGAGGCGTTCCATCACAAGTTCGGAAAAATCTGGGCCGACCGCACGATCCCCAAACTGACCGCGGAAGAGCACAACGTTGTCGAGGACTGGGCGGCGGAATGTTTCCAGACGCTGCTCTTCAACCTGGTCAGCCCCGACCAGATGAAGGAAATGTATGCCGATTTCGGCCTGAACTACGAAGACGTAATGACCGCCTTCCTGGAAGCCAACACGGATGAAGTGCGCCGCCAGCGCATGCAGGAAAGCGCCGATATTTTCCGGGTGCTGATCAAGACGCTGCTGAACGCGGGCATCATCACCGACCGCACCCGCCAGATCTATGCCACCTATGTGGACATGGACGAACTGAAGAACGAAGGCGAGGAAATGGTGGGCGACGCCATCGCCGAGGAAGGCATCGCCTATCTCAAGCGCGTGAATGTGGACAAGGGCGCGGGCATCGCCGCCGAATAAGAGCATCCCCTCTCCTCCCGGGGCGGCTCTCTCAAGGGGGCCGCCTTCTTTTATGGGCACCGGCATGCCCGTTCACCCGCTGGTTATCCTGGCCGTGCCACACAGGAAAAGAGTGCCGCTCTTCCATCCGCCAGGCGAGAAATGCCCTTGCGGACATCATTTGTGGTGCCCTGACCGCCGAACGCCGCAAAACGAGAACCGTGCCACACGCGCCCCGCGCCGCCGGGCATCGATCCATGACTGCGGAACGCCAATGCCATGTCTTCATCGTCCTGCCCGGCCGGACGGAGTTCGTCCGCGCCGGTCACTTCCGGCTGTCGGAGGCGGACGGCGGATTTCCATGCGGTGAATTCATCTACGCCCGAAACTATCTTGAACGCACGGACGCGGTCGAACTGGATCCCGTCGAACTGCGCCTCTCCCCCCGCCGTTACCGGACGGCCCGGCTGAACGGGTTTTTCGGCGCGCTCCGGGACGCCATGCCGGACCAGTGGGGGCGGCGCGTGCTGGACAGCCGCAGCCCCGGTCCCCGTCTCGACGATTTCAGCTATCTTCAGCGCGGCCCGGACGACCGGGCGGGCGCCCTCGGCATTGCGGAAGGCCCGGCGCCGCCGGTGCCGCGGCTCCGTTTCCGCCGGCCGCGCGATCTCGCCAGGTTGCGGGAAGCAGCCCATGCCTTCGCCGCGGCGCGTTCCAGCGGCAAGGAGCCCTCGGAAACGCAGGCGCGGGCGTATCTGCCGGAACCCACCTCGATGGGCGGCGCCCGGCCGAAGAGCGTGGTCCAGGACGGCCGGCACCTCTTTCTGGTCAAGTTCGCCCGGCCGGGCGACCGCTGGAACTTTCCCCGCGTGGAACACGCGCTCCTCCGTCTCGCCCGGGAGTGCGGCCTCGACACGGCCGACAGCCATATCGAGCACAGGGGCGGCCACGACATGCTCATGGTCCGCCGTTTCGACCGGGAATGGCGGGAAAGCGGCTGGCTGCGTCACCGCATGGTGTCGGCCATGACCATTCTCCGCTCCGAGGACCGCCCGGGTGAACGGGAGCGCTGGTCCTATCTCCGGCTCGCCGACGAAATCCGTCGAATCAGCGCCTGCCCGGCGCGGGATCTGCGTGAATTGTTCACACGCATGTGCTTCAACGCGGCCGTCTCGAACCTCGACGACCATCCGCGCAATCATGCCCTTCTCGCCCCGGGCCGCATCTGGCGATTGAGCCCGGCCTACGACCTGAACCCCTACCCGGTTCCGGAACCACACACGCGCCAACTCGCCATGATTTGCGGGCGGTACGGACGCCAGGCGAACCGCGCCAACCTGCTGAGCGGGCATGGACGGTTCCGGCTGCCGGAAAAGGAAGCAGCGGCCATTTTCGACCGGGTGGCGGCCACGGCCGGCGCGCGCTGGTACGCCACCATGCGCCAAGCAGGGGTCACTGAGCCGGACTGCGAGACGATCAGCGGCGCATTTCTTCCCGACGGGTTGTTTACGGCCGGAAGCCCGGCGCCGGTACCGGAGTCGCGATAAGCGGCAGTCAGCGCTCCCCGCCGGCCTCGCGCAGGATCCGGGCGGCTTCCGTGTGGCCGCCGCGCTGCGCGATATCGAGCGCCGTGCGCCCGGTCACGTCCGCCTCGTTCACATCGGCGCCCGCCTCCAGAAGCGCCTGGATCACCTCCACATGGCCGTGGCGCGCCGCCTTCACGAGCGCAGCCTCGGCGTTGACGCCCTGGTGATCCGGATCGGAATCATGGGCCAGCAGGTGCTTGACCATCTCCGCCTGCCCGCGTTCGGCGGCGAGCGTGAGGGCCGTGCGGCCGTCCTTCGCCTTCTGGTCCGCCCGCGCGCCCGCCTTCAGCAGTTCGGCCACGAACCAGGGATCGCCCGTTTCGACGGCCAGCACGATGAGAGGTACGCCATAGACCGAAGTTGCGTTGGGATTTGGCGCACCGATCAGCGCCAGGGCGAAGGCCTTGCGGTTTCCCTCCTCCATGGCCTCGACCATCGCGGTATCCGGGTTGACGCTGTCGAATGCCCCCTGGGCGGCCGAAGTGGCGGGAGAGAACGTCACGGCGGTAAACAGAAGCGCCGCCAGCAGCGTGGCGGAACGGCAGGGTGCAGGATTCGGTCCCCTGTGTGACATGCGGTCTCCTCCGGTACCTTGAATTCGGTTCGTTGCCGGGCAATGTTCCGGTCAAACATGGTCCAAGCGAGCTCAAAATGGAACAGGACAAACATCACCCTGATCCTCCCGCGCCGGGAGAACACGATCCGCAGGAAGAAGCGCCCGGCCGCCCCGCATGGCGGCCACGTCCGCTAACGCTGGTCTTTGCAGGCGTGACGCTGTTGCTGGCGGCGATTCTCGGCGTCATGCTGCTGACAACCGATGCCCCGGTCTCGGGCACGGCCCCGGGAACGGGAACCGCGAAAGTAGGCGGCCCCTTCGAACTGGTGGACCACACGGGACGCACGGTCACCCAGGCCGATTTTGCGGGCAAGCCGATGCTGATCTATTTCGGTTTCACCTATTGCCCCGATGTCTGCCCGACCGCGCTTCAGGTGATGAGTCAGGCCCTCGACAGGCTGGGCCCGCAGGCGGAGCAGGTGCAGCCCGTCTTCATTTCCATCGACCCCGAGCGGGACACCCCCGAAAACATGGCGGCCTATGTGGGCCATTTTCACGAACGGATGGTGGGCCTTACGGGCACGCCCGAGCAGGTGCGCCAGGCGGCCGACGCCTACCGGGTCTATTACAAGAAGTCGAAGGGCGCCGCGGAAGCGGACTACCTCATGGACCACAGCAGCGTGGTCTATCTCATGGGCCCGGAGGGAGAATTCCTCGCCCATTTCAACCATACGACCAGTCCAGAAAAAATGGCGGAAGGCATCGCCAAGGCCCTGAAGAATTCCCGCTAGCGGAACGGCGATTGCATGGAAAGCATCGACCGTGCGGCGTCCGCCGGCCGGCGGACTTGCCAGCCGTGCGGCGCGCCGCCTATGCTGCAACGCACAACAAAAAAATAACCATGCGCCGGATCCGTAAACGAGTAGCCAGGGAGCGGGGATGCTGTATCAGCTGTTTGAGTTCAACCGCGCGATCATCGCCCCGATGCGCGCGGCGGCCAATCTGACCCAGCATATGCTGACCAGCCCCTGCAATCCCTTCTCCTATACCGTTGCCGGACGCCATATTGCGGCGGCCAGCGAGTTGTTCGAGTCGATCACCCGCCGTTACGGCAAGCCGTCATGGAATATCTTTTCCACCACCGTGGACGGGACGCGCGTGAACGTGCAGAACGAAATCGTCTGGTGGGACATGTTCTGCGACCTGCGCCGCTTCAGGCGCAATCAGGAAAGCCTGAAGGCGCTGGGCCGGATCGCCGACCCGAAAGTGCTGATCGTCGCCCCCATGTCCGGCCATTACGCGACGCTTCTGCGCGGAACGGTGCGGGACATGCTGCCCGGGCACGACGTCTACGTCACGGACTGGCGTGACGCCGCACAGGTGCCGGTGGGAGCGGGCCCTTTCGGCCTCCACGACTTTATCGACTATGTGATCCGCATGCTGCGCTTTCTGGGGCCGCATACCCATGTCATGGCCGTATGCCAGCCGGGACCTGCGGTGCTCGCCGCCGCGGCGCTCATGGCCGAGGACGGGGATCCCGCCACGCCGGACTCGATGACCATCATGGGCAGTCCCATCGACGCCCGCAAAAGCCCCACCGAACCCAACCTGCTTGCCGAAAGCCGCCCGCTCGCCTGGTTCGAGCGCAATGTGATCCACACCGTGCCCTATCCCCATCCGGGATTCCTGCGCCGGGTCTATCCGGGCTTCATTCAGCTGTCGGGCTTCATCGCCATGAACCGGGACCGGCATGTGGACGCCCATTTCCGGTATTTCGAGCATCTGGTCAGGGGCGACGGCGATTCCGCGCAAAAGCACCGGGAATTCTACGACGAATATCTGGCGGTGATGGACCTGACCGCCGAGTTCTACCTGCAGACGATGGACGCCATCTTCCAGCGGCATTTGCTGCCGCGGGGCCGGTTCCATCATCGCGGGCGCAGGGTCCGGCCGGAGGCCATTACCGAAACCGCGCTCATGACCGTCGAGGGCGAAAACGACGACATCTCGGGCATCGGCCAAACCCAGGCGGCGCACGACCTGTGCACCAATCTGCCCGCGGCCAGGCAACTCGACTACATCCAGCCCGGGGTGGGTCATTACGGGGTTTTCAACGGCACACGCTTCCGCAATGAAATCCAGCCGCGCATCGCAGACTTCATCCGCGAGCACGACGGCAGGCGCCGCAGGGGCCGGACGTGATATAAGAAACGCTGCGATTCACCACGGCGGGAAGGGCATGGGCGGCGCAACGCTCCGGCAGGCAAGTGTGACCATCGGCGGACAGACGGTGCCGCTGACGCTGCGTGTGAACCGCCGGGCGCGGCGCCTGATCCTCAAGGTGGACGCCATCTCGGGCGAGGTCGTGGCCGTTGCCCCGTCCGAGCGCCTCTTGCGCTCGGCGCCCGGCTTCGCCCTCCGGCACGCCGGCTGGATTTCCGAAAAACTCGCGCAGGTCCCTGCACGCGTACCCTTCGATCCCGGTACGGAGATTCCGTTACGGGGCCAGCCTACGGTCATCCGCCACCGGCCGGAGG
>JBKHIN010000227.1:0-5390 GCA_046538635.1 Alphaproteobacteria bacterium | reverse complement strand
GGCTAGGTATGAGTGCGTTCGACGGCAAGGTTGCAATCGTCACGGGCGCGGGCCGCCGCATGGGGCTCGGCGAGGCCATCGCCAGGCGTCTGGCCGCGGACGGCGCGGCCGTGGTGGTTTCCGATATCGGCCGCGCCAGAGACCGCACTACACCCGCCGGAATGCTCGGCAGCCGGGAAGAGATGGAGTCCATTGCCGCGGACATCCGCGATGCGGGCGGCACGGCGTCGACCCGCGTATGCGACGTGCGCGAGGAGGGCCAGGTGGCGGCGCTGGTACGCCATGCGGTGAAGTCCTACGGCCGGCTCGACATCTTCGTGAACAATGCGGGCATCGGCTATGTCATGAAACTGGTGACCGAGCTGGACCAGGACGAATGGGACACCGTGCTCGACGTCAATCTGCGCGGCTGCTTCTTCGGCATCAAGCACGCGGCCCGGCAGATGATCAAGCAGGGCACGGGCGGGCGCATCGTCAACGTGGCCGGGCAGGCAGCCAAAAAGGGCTTCCCCTATGCGGCGGCCTACACGTCTTCAAAACATGCGCTGATCGGCCTGGTGCGTTCCACCGCCATCGAACTGGGACCGCATGGCATTACCGTGAACAATGTCTGCCCCAACCATGTGAGCACGGCGCTGGGCGCCTGGCAGAGCACCTTTTTCGCCGACCGGTGGGGCATGAGCCTGGAGCAGTATCTGGCCGAGATGAAGGCGCGTATCCCCATGGGCCGCCCGGGGCTGCCGGAAGATACGGCGAATGCCGTCGCCTTTCTGTGTTCGGAGGAAGCCGGTTACATCACCGCCGAGAGCATGAATGTCTCCGGCGGCGAGGAGACGCATTAGGGCGCCCGCCCATGAGCGATGAATTACGCGGATCAATTCGCGGCTTCGTGCTGACTTGACCTTTAGGTTCACACGAAGACACAAAGCTCGCACAAAGGGCACAAAGGATCACGGAACCGTTGCCCGACGCCCGGGACCGGTTTCGGTTGCCGAAGTTCTTCGTGGCTTTCGTGACCCCCTTCGTGTCTTCGTGTGAACCACGACGGCCCCAAGGGGGACGGGAATCTGATCCTCATGTCCATCTTGCATCGCGGCCTCCCGCCCCCCAAGCTGGCCCGGAGGTGAGCCCCCGGCGGCCGATGCCCGCCCTTCCACCGGAGTCCGATACATGCGCAATCTCCTTGAAGGCGTGAAGGTGCTCGCCGTCGAGCAATATGCGGCGGGCCCTTATGGCACCATGCTGCTCGCCGATCTGGGCGCGGAGATCGTCAAGATCGAAAACCGCCAAACGGGCGGCGATTTCTCGCGCGGCCTCGGCCCGCATCGCCTGGGCGAGCACGACAGCGAATTTTTCCAGACCTTCAATCCGGGCAAGAAAAGCGTTTGCCTCGATCTGAAGTCGCCCGCAGACCGGCGCCGGTTCGAGCGCCTGGTCCGGGACGCCGATGCCGTCGCCAACAATCTGCGCGGCGACAAGCCGGAAAAGCTGGGGCTGACCTTCGCGCAACTGAAGACCGTCAACCCGGCCATTGTCTGCGCGCACCTGTCCGCCTACGGACGGGATAACTCCCGCGCCGCGTGGCCCGGCTATGACTATCTCATGCAGGCGGAAGCGGGCTTCCTGTCCATGACCGGCGAGCCCGGCGGGCCGCCCGCGCGCTTCGGCCTTTCCATCATCGACTTCATGACCGGGCTGATGATGGCTTTCGGCCTCGTCTCGGCGGTGCTCTCCGCGCGGCGGACAGGAGAGGGGTGCGATGTGGACACCTCGCTTTATGACGTCGCCCTGCATCAGCTCAGCTATCCCGCCACCTGGTATTTGAACGAGGGCGAGCGGACGGAGCGTCTGCCGCGTTCCGCCCATCCCTCCATCACGCCCAGCCAGCTCGTCACCACACGGAACGGCTGGCTGTTCCTCATGTGCCAGACACAGGGGTTCTGGGAGGAATTCTGCCGCCTGGCGGAGCGCGAGGAATGGACGGCGCGGCCCGAATTCGCGACCATGGATGCGCGCCGCGAAAACCGCGCCCGGCTTCAGGAAGAGCTGGACGCGCTGTTCGCCACTCAGGATACGGAGCACTGGATCGGCCTGCTCGCGGGCAGGGTGCCGGTGGCCCCCGTTCACGACATTGCCGGGGCGCTGGACAATCCCTTCGTCCGTGAGGCGGAGATGCTGCGCATCCTGCCGCATCCCATGAAGCCCGGGGGGGTGAGCATACCCGGAGCGCCCTTCCGGGTGAATGGCGAGCGCCCGCCCGGGCGTCCCGCGCCCGCGCTGGGGCAGCACACGGAGGAATTTCTGAAACCCGCCCGCAGGGGGCCCGGCGCGCCGGAGGGCGGCCATGAAACTTGACGGGGTGAAAGTTCTGGACCTGTCGGCCTTCCTGCCCGGCCCGCACATGACCATGACCATGGCCGATCACGGCGCCGACGTTGTGATGGTGGAGCCCGCCAACGGAACCGGCGAGCCCACGCGGCAGATCGGTTATCGCACGGCGGACGGCGTGTCCGTCTGGTTCCGGAACATCGCGCGCGGCAAGCGCAGCCTGAAGATCGACCTGAAGAACGAGCAAGGCCACGCGCTTTTTCTGGCGCTGGCCCGCGCGGCGGATGTGGTGGTGGAGTCCTTCCGCCCCGGAGTCGTCCGGCGTTTGGGCGTGGATTACGATACGCTCCGGCGCGAAAATCCGCGCCTGATCTATTGTTCCATTTCCGCCTTCGGACAGTATGGCCCGTACCGGGACCGGCCGGCGCACGATCTCGCCGTGCAGGGGCTGGCGGGCACCGCGGCGCTGGGGCTGGGGCTCGAGGACGGCAAGCCGTCGGCCCCCAACATGCCGGCCGCCGACATGGCGGCTTCGCTGACGGCGCTCTCGGCCATTCTCATGGCGCTCTACCGGCGCGAGAAGACGCGGCAGGGCGAGTATATCGACATTTCCATGTATGACGCGCTGCTCGCCTGGACGCCCAATGTTACCGGACCGGTGTTCGCGCAAAACCGCGCGCCCGAGCCGAAGACCATGCGCTCCTTCGGCGGGGCGGCCATGAACCGCATTTATGAGACCGCGGACGGTGAGTTCATCATCCTCGGCGGCTCGGAAGTGAAATTTGCCGCCAACCTGCTGAACGCGCTGGGCCGTCCCGACTTGCTCGATCTGGCGAAGGAGGAGCCGGGGCCGGTGCAGAACCCGCTGATCGACTTCCTGCGCGAGACCTTCCGCTCGAAACCCCGCGCCCACTGGGAGGCCTTCCTCGAACCCCTCGACGTCTGCTGGGCGCCCGTGCGGGACCTGAAAGCGGCCTTTGACGATCCGCATACAATCGAACGCGGCATGCGGCTGACCGATGAGCAGGGCAATGCGCATATCGGCGCGCCCGTCAAGTTCCGCCATGAGCCCGCTTCGCCCGATCTCACCCTCGCCCGTTACGGTCAGCATTCGGAGGAGCTGGCGCGCAAAGCGGGGTTCCCGGCAGACCGTCTGCAGGCGCTGAAAGACCGCGGCGGGATCTAGAGTATAGAATATTCGATCCGGACTCTTGCGAAACCTTTCCGCTCATCCCTGCGAAAGCAGAAACCCAGTGCGACCCGTTCAAATGCCGGATTGGCCGCTCTGGATTTCCCGCTTTCGCGGGAAAGAGCGGAGAGGGAGTGGCCGCATGACACGCCCTCTCCAGGTTCACAAAAACACCAGCGGCACCAGCACCACCATCAACCCGGTAATGAGCAGGATACTGACCAGATTGAGGATCAGCCCCGCGCGGATCATCTGCGGAATCGTGACATGGCCCGAGCCGAAGACGATGGCGTTGGGCGGCGTCGCCACGGGCAGCATGAAGGCGCAACTGGCGGCCACCACGGCGGGTACGGCAAGGATCAGGAAGGGCACGCCCGTGCCCTCGCTCAGCGCGTCGAGAATGGGCAAAAAGGCCGCGGTGGTGGCCGTGTTGCTGGTCAATTCGGTAAGGAAGATGGTCAGTGAGGAGATCACCAGCGTAAAGACGGCCGCATGTTGGCCCTCCAGCGCGGCCAGGCCCTTGCCCATCCACGCGGCCAGGCCGGAACTGTCGATCGCGGCGGCCAGCGACAGGCCGCCCCCGAACAGCAGCAGCACGCCCCAGGGAATGCGCGCGGCCTCTTCCCAGGTGAGCAGTGCACGGCCCCGTCCCGCTCTTCCGGCAGGCACGAGGAACATGAGCAGGGCGCCGAAGATTGCGATGGCGCTGTCGGAAAGGTTCGCCAGAAAGGGTAGTTCCTGCAACTGCCGGCGGAAGATCCATGAGGCGGCGATAACCAGAAAGATCGCGGCGACCCGCTTCTCCGCGCTGGAGGGCCGCCCCAGCCGCGCCAGCGCCTCGCGCACCACCTTGCGGCCTTCATGAACGCGGCCGGGATCGCTCATCTCACGGGCCGGAAAGGCGATCCGTGTCAGGACGAACCAGGCTATGGGCAGAAGAATCGCCGTAACCGGCAGCCCGATCATCATCCAGTCGGCGAAGGCCACGTCGATGCCTTTTTGTTGCAGGGCGTATCCCGCCAGAAGCCCGTTGGGCGGGGAGCCCACCTTGGTCGCCAGCCCGCCGATACTGGCCCCATAGGCGACGCCCAGCATCAGCGCCACGGCGAAGTTGCGCTGCCCCCGTTCGCGCAGGGGGCCTTCTCCCGCCACCACCAGCACCACGGAAAGGGCGATGGGCAGAAGCATGATGGTGGTCGCCGTATTGCTGATCCACATGCTCAAGGAAGCGGCCGCGAGCATGAAGCCGAGCACCAGGGCGGCGGGATGCGTGCCCACCCGCGCCGTGATGGACAGGGCGACCCGGCGGTGCAGGTCCCAGCGCTGCGTGCCCTGCGCGATGATGAAGCCGCCCAGAAACAGGAAGATGAGCGGATTGGCGTAAGGCGCCGCCGCCTCCCGGATATTCGCGATGCCCAGGAGCGGCACGGCGAGAAGCGGCACCAGGGCGGTCGCGGGAATGGGCAAGGCCTCGAAGGCCCACCACGCCGCCATGAGGCCGGCCATGCCCAGCGTGCGCCAGCCCGTTGCGCCGAGCCCCTCCGGAGGCGGCAGAACGAGGGTCGCGCCGAGGAAGAGGACACCGAGCGCCAGCCCGGCAAGCCGCCGGACGCTGAACGCCGATTCATCGCGGGACGCCGTTTCCGCCATGACACTCCCCCCTCTGGATTATTTTGCGAGAAGCGAGGGAAGGGAGAGAAGCGAGGGAAGAGAAGCGAGGAGCGAGAGACAGCTGCGTCACGCTCTCTTCTCTCTTCTCGCTTCTCTCCCCTCTCTTCTATTCCCGTGCTTCCTACTGAAAGGCCTGAATGCCCGTCTGCGCCCGGCCCAGGATGAGGGCGTGAATGTCGTGGGTGCCCTCATAGGTGTTGAC
>JBKHIN010000226.1:0-5421 GCA_046538635.1 Alphaproteobacteria bacterium | reverse complement strand
GTACGAGGCCGGTTCAAGCCGGGAGGCCGCCGGGAATTCCGGCGGCCTTTTTTGCGGGACCGTTTGCGGGCCGGAAGCGAAAAGTCTTGGAAAAAGAACGGCTTATTCTTGACGGTCCCGTACCGCTTTGGCACTTTTCGCCGGTGGAGGTCCGGTCGCGCGCGTTAATGAGGCAGCGCAAGAAGACCGATGCGCCGTCCGGACGCTTTCAGGGGGTTCGAAGCGGGCACAGCCGCAGAATGGCCGAAACGGCCGGGACCGGCGGCGCGAGTCAGCGTGAAACGCACGGCGAGGCGATGATCAAATCGGAACTGGTGGCCCGTTTGACGCAGGCCAATCCGCATCTCTACCAGCGTGACATCGAGCGTATCGTCAACACCATCCTGAGCGAGATCGCGGAGGCCCTGGCGCGGGGAGAACGGGTGGAACTGCGTGGCTTCGGGGCGTTCTCGGTCAAGCAGCGGCCGGCCCGGCTGGGGCGCAATCCGCGCACGGGCGAACCGGTCCATGTGGCCCCGAAGAGCGTTCCTTTCTTCAAGACGGGCAAGGAATTGCGGGAGCGTCTGAACGCCTTGCCGCTTTCCGGCCGCCGGGCCGCGGAATAAACTGTCGTCCGGGGCGGGGAAGCCGTCCGGATCCCGGCAGAAACACGGAGGAATGGCGCCATGAGACTTTCCACCGTCCTGGTGGCGGCGCCGCTGACGGTGCTCGGCGTGGTATTTGCGATTGCAAACCGGCAACCGGTGCGCTTGAGCCTCAATCCCTTCGATCCGGCAGACGGAGCACTGGGCATCGAAATGCCGCTGTTCGCGGCCCTGTTTCTGGCCGTGTTGGTGGGCATGGCCATTGCGGGGCTGGCGGTATGGTTCGCGCAAGCGCGCTGGCGCCGGCGCGCGCGGGCCGAGCATCGCGAGGCGGTGCGGCTGCGGCGGCTGGCCTCGAAGACGCAGGCAGACGAACCCCGCCCGGCAGCGACTCCATGAGGTTTCTTACCCGTCGGGAACAATAGGCAATGAAATTTCCCTGGGCTTCCCCGCTGTTCTGCGCCATCGACACGCCCGATCTCGAACGGGCCCTGGGCCTGGCGGAAGCGGTGGCGCCCCATGCGGGCGGCTTCAAGCTGGGCCTGGAATTCTTCGCCGCGCAGGGTGCCGACGGTGTGGGCCGCTTCCACGAGTTCGGCCTGCCGCTCTTCCTGGATCTCAAGCTGCATGACATTCCCAACACCGTGGAAGGCGCGGTGCGCGCGCTTCTGCCGCTGCGCCCGGCCATCCTCACCCTGCATGCCTCCGGCGGGGGGGCCATGCTCGCCGCCGCCCGCCGCGCTGCCGACAAGGCCACCGGCCCGCGGCCCCGTCTTCTGGGCGTCACCCTGCTGACCAGTCTCGACCATGACGATCTCACGGCCTTCGGCGTGCACCGGGCGCCGGAGGATCAGGTGCTGGCGCTGGCCCGCCTCGCCCGTCATTCAGGGATCGACGGCATCGTGTGCAGCGCCCGCGAGGCGAGAGCGGTGCGCGCCGATGCGGGGCGCGATTTTCTGCTGGCCGTGCCCGGAATCCGGCCGGCCGGCTCGGAGGTGGGCGATCAGAAGCGCGTGGTTACGCCTCATGCGGCCCGCGATGCGGGTGCGGACATTCTGGTGGTGGGGCGGCCGATTACCGCAGCGCCCGATCCCGCTGCCGCCGCCCGCGCCATCGCGGCGGAAATTGCAGGGCACGGAACATGACGTTGCAAGTGAAAATCTGCGGCCTGCGCAGCCGCGAGGCGGTGGGAGAAGCGGTCCGGGCGGGCGCCGCGTTCGCGGGCTTCGTTTTCTATCCCCGCAGTCCGCGCGCAATCACGGAAGAGTTGGCGGCGGAACTGATCCGCATGCTGCCGCCCTCCGTGACGTCCGTGGCCCTGCTTGTGGACCCCGATGACCGCGCGCTGGAGCGGGCGCTCGCCGTCCGTCCGGGTATGCTGCAGCTTCACGGGGCCGAGAGCCCGGCGCGGGTTGCGCAGATCCGCGCCCGGGCCGGGCTGCCCGTGATGAAGGCCGTGGGCATTGCGCGCAGGGAAGATCTCGAGGAGGCCCGCAAATATGAGGGCGTTGCGGACCGCTTGCTGTTCGACGCCAAAGCTCCTAGAACCGCCGGGTCGCTGCCGGGCGGCAACGGCGTGCCGTTCGACTGGCGGCTGCTCGCGAATACGCGCTGGCGGGTGCCGTGGATGCTTTCCGGAGGTTTGACGCCGGACAATGTGGGACGGGCGGTGTCTCTTTCCGGCGCGCGGGCGGTAGATGTCTCCTCCGGCGTGGAAACCTCTCCCGGCGTGAAGGATCCGGCCCGGATCCGCGCCTTCATGGAAGCGGCGAAGCGAGAAGAGAGAAGCGAGGTGTAAGAAGCGAGAAAAAGCTGCAGGAAGAACGTCTCGCTTCCCGCTGCTCTTCCCTCGCTTCTGGAGTGCGCATGGAACCGTTGAATTCATATCGTCTGGGTCCGGACGAGGACGGACATTTCGGCGATTTCGGCGGCCGTTATGTCGCCGAAACCCTGATGCCGCTCGTCCTGGACCTGGAACGGGCATATGACGCCGCCCGGGAGGACCCGGATTTCGAAGCCGAATTCGCCGCCCTGGCGCGCGATTTCATCGGCCGTCCGAGCCCGCTTTATCTGGCCGAACGCCTGACGGAACATCTCGGCGGCGCCAGAATCTACTTCAAGCGCGACGAGCTGAACCACACCGGCGCGCACAAGATCAACAACTGCATCGGGCAGATTCTGCTGGCGCGGCGCATGGGCAAGACGCGCATCATCGCGGAGACGGGCGCGGGCCAGCACGGCGTGGCGACGGCCACCGTGGCCGCGCGCTTCGGCCTGCCCTGCGTGGTCTATATGGGCGCTGCCGACATGGAGCGGCAGAGGCCCAATGTCTTCCGTATGCGGCTTCTGGGCGCGGAGGTGCGCCCCGTCCATTCGGGCACGGCGACGCTCAAGGACGCCATGAACGACGCCCTGCGCGACTGGGTGGCCCATGTGGAGGACACGTTCTACATCATCGGCACGGCGGCGGGCCCTCATCCCTATCCCCGGCTGGTGCGCGATTTTCAGTCCGTGATCGGCAGGGAAGTCCGTGAACAGATGATGAGCCGGGAGGGCCGGTTGCCCGACACGCTGGTGGCCTGCATCGGCGGCGGCTCCAACGCCATCGGGCTGTTTCATCCGTTTCTTGACGATATGCGGGTGCGCATGACCGGCGTCGAGGCGGGCGGCGAGGGCGTCGAAACCGGCCGTCATGCGGCATCGCTGACCGGCGGCGCGCCGGGCGTGCTGCACGGCAACCGCACCTATCTGCTTCAGGACCCGGACGGGCAGATTATCGACGCCCATTCCATCTCGGCCGGGCTCGACTATCCGGGCATCGGGCCGGAACATGCCTGGCTGAAGGAGCAGGGCCGGGTGGACTACGTTTCGGCCACCGACGAGGAGGCCATGGAAGCGTTTCAGCTATGCGCGCGGCTCGAAGGCATCCTGCCTGCGCTGGAGCCCGCCCATGCGCTCGCCCATGTCATGCGCGCCGCGCCGGGCCTGCCTCGCGATCATTTGATGGTCATGAACATGTGCGGGCGGGGCGACAAGGACATTTTCACCATTGCCGAACGGCTGGGGGTGGAATTGTGAGCGGCGGCAATCGCATCGAGGCCACTTTCGCGGCCCTGAAGGCCAGGGATCAGGCCGCCTTCGTCGCCTTCGTCACGGCGGGCGATCCCGATCCCGAAACCTCGCTGCGCATCGTGCGGGGGCTGCCGGGCGCCGGGGCGGATATCATCGAGCTGGGCATGCCCTTTTCCGATCCCATGGCCGACGGCCCGGCCATCCAGGCCTCCAGCCTGCGGGCGCTAAAGGCGGGCATGACCCTGAACGGCACGCTCGACCTGCTGCGCCGGTTCCGCGAGGAGAATACCCGCACACCGGTGGTCCTGATGGGGTATTACAATCCCATACACCGTTACGGTGTGGAGCGCTTCGCTGCCGATGCCGGAGAGGCGGGGGCGGACGGACTGATAATTGTCGATCTTCCGCCGGAGGAAGACCGGATATTGCGCGAAGCCGCATCCGATAAGGGTATTTCGCTCATCCGGCTGGCCACGCCTACCACTGATGAGCACAGATTACCGGTTGTGTTGGATGGTGCTGGCGGATTTCTTTACTATGTATCCATTACCGGGGTGACGGGCACAACGTCCGTACGCCCGGACGGGCTCGAAGCGCCGGTACGGCGTTTGCAGGCGGCGACCGATCTGCCGATAGCCGTCGGCTTCGGCATCCGATCGCCGCAGGATGCGGCGTATGTCGCCCGGTTGAGTGACGGGGCGGTCGTGGGGTCTGCGCTGGTCTCGCTCGTGGCGGAAGCTGGCGGACAGGCGGACACCAGAGTGCTTGAGTGCGCGGCCGAACTGGCCGGCGCAATCCATGCTGCGCGCCGCGAGGCGGGAAAGGTGACCGGGGAGTAACGGATGAATTGGCTGACGGACGTGGTTCGCCCCAGGATTTCCGGGCTCTGGCAGAAACGGGACACGGCGGAAAATCTCTGGCGCAAATGCGGACATTGCGGCGAGATGATCTTCCATCGCGATCTGGAAGCGAACCAGAATGTCTGCACCAATTGCGGCCATCACATGCGCATCGAGCCGGCGAAGCGGCTGGAACGCCTTTTCGACGGCGGCGGCTACGAGACGCTGGAGACGCCCGACGTGCCCGCCGATCCGCTCTCCTTCCGCGATGAAAAGCGGTACACGGAGCGCCTGCGCGACGCGCGCGCCAAGACCAATCAGAAGGACACGATGATCCTTTCGGTGGGCCGCATCAAGGGCATGGAGTCCGTCGTTCTGATCCAGAATTTCGCCTTTATGGGCGGCTCGCTGGGCATGGCGGCGGGCGAGGCCTTTCTGTCCGCCGCGCAGGCCGCGGTCAAGCGCCGGGCGCCGCTTATCGTCTTTACCGCGGCGGGAGGGGCGCGCATGCAGGAGGGCATCCTGTCGCTCATGCAGATGCCGCGCACCACGATCGGCGTGCAGAAGCTGCGCGATTCGGGCCTGCCCTATATCGTCGTGCTCACCGACCCCACTACGGGCGGCGTGACGGCCTCCTACGGCATGCTGGGCGACATCCACCTGGCGGAGCCGGGCGCGCTGATCGGCTTTGCGGGTCCGCGCGTCATCGAACAGACCATCCGCGAGCGGCTTCCGGAAGGATTTCAGCGTGCGGAATATTTGCTGGAACACGGCATGGTGGACATGGTGGTCCACCGCCATGATCTGCCGGACACGCTCGGGCGGATCATCCGCTTGCTGATGCACAGGCATGCGGGCGCCGCCAGAGGCGGCATGGGCGAAACCGCGGCGCCGCCGGTGGGCATGGCGCCGCCCCCGGTCGGCCA